>CALWGS010000225.1 GCA_944380155.1 uncultured Lachnospiraceae bacterium | reverse complement strand
ACGAATGTAGGATTCGATGCACCAGGACAAGGATTGCAGGATTTTCTGGTGTCTTCTGTTCGGCTGGGCCATCATATAAAGCTGGCCGTCAATCAGCTCTGCACGCTGGCCGTCGGGCAGGGCGTAGTATTGAATCAGTTCCTCATCCGATATCAGAAGTTCCAGCGCAAAGGAATTTGCTTCTATCTCAAGCTTGTCAACCAGAAAGAAGGTGTTACCGCGCAGGAACGGGGTGTTCGAATTCGGATGCAGTATGGCATGGCCAAGTTCATGGGCACAAACAAACCGTTGTCTATGCCGTGGAAGGTTCTGGTTAATGTGAATCTGTTTTTGCCTGTATGCTTTTTTGTAATATCCATTTATTGTGCCTAAATCCTCAAAAATAATCAGTATATGTTTCAGACGGGCAATTTCAAAGGGATCTCTGGTTTTATATATACGCATAATTTGTTGAACCGATTTCTTTATACGAAATATAATCCCTCCCCTTAGTTCTCCGACTTCCTGTATTTTTTGGGAGTGTATTTCTTCTTGGCATTTATTTTTCCGATGCGCAGACTGTTTTCAAGGCTGGCACGCAACAGTTCTTTGGTTTCATCGTCAAGGGCATCGCCGTCAAACATCAGGTCGTCATGGGAATCGAGCTGGTTGATAGTTTCTTCCAGCTTCTTGGCGATGTCACGTTCATCCTTGGGAGAGAGAGTGGTTTCTTCTTGAGTGGCAGGGGTAGGAACTGCGGTACCACTATCATCCCAGCCCATCAATTCACGAGAAGTAGTACCGAGAGCCGTGGCAAATAAACTGATTTTAGACTGCTGTAAATCTACCAGACCTTTTTCGATTTTCGCTATTGAAGAACGGTCAGTATAGCCGGTAAGCTTTGCAAGTGTATCCTGCGACATTCCTTTTTCTTCACGCAAACGTTTTATATTTTTATATAGCTCAATCATGTGTACACCGCCTTTCTAAACTAATCATATCATATGTGTGAAAAAAAATCAACAAAATCATTAAAACATGTTGACAAAAATTCACCCGAGTGATATAGTGAATATGAATCAACAAGGAGGTATGAGATGACAGATGTAATAGCATTAAAGAAGTATATTGAAGATTCCGGTATGACAATCACTTATATAGCTGAAAAGGCAGGAATTCTGAGAGAAACGTTTTATAATCGCTTGAAAACAGGCGATTTTAAGGCATCTGAAATTGCAGCTTTATCCAAGGTATTGAATCTGACGAGAGATACAAGAGATGCTATTTTTTTTGCTAATGATAGTGAATAAAATTCACACATAGATATTACTGACAAGGAGATAAGAAATTTATGAAAATCATCAACGCGACTCCGCATCAAATAAAATAGCGTTCACATACAACATCCTTATCTATCAGTTTGAGCCGGAACCCCTTATACTGAAAGGATTTCCGGCTCTTCTCATTCATTTAAGTGTCGAAAACGGGATTGTAGGGGATTCCTGAAATAATATCAAGATATTTTATCGGATCGTAGAAAGGAATTGAAAACACGCAGAGGATCGTGAAGATAGTATAACAGTTACGGTTGGAAAATACAGCAAAAGAAGTGCCGACTGTAACAGTCGGCAAAGAGGGGGAGTTATGAAAAAAATCTATCTGTAAGTAGTAACTGGCAATCTCAGGAAGCATAATATCTTGCTTCTCGTTTATCATGAGGTTAGTATATCGGACATATTTGTAGTAAGTATGTCCGAACTTTGAAGAGTTTGTTAATATTTCATAGATGCTTGTATTTCTCTTTTTGAAATTATGTATCTTTCTGATAGTGTTATTCTGGTAAATTTCTCTGTTATGTGGTATGATAGTTCTGTACAGAGAAATTCCCTGTACAGGGAAGCAGACTGTGCTGTCCGGCGGAATATTGGATGGAAGGCCGTTGGAGCGCAGTCTGCTTAGGAAATAGAAAATATGGATATATATCGAATATTACTGATAATTGCAGTGTTGATATATATTGGTCAGCAAAAAATAAAAAGACGCTTCATAATTGAAGCGCCTTTGCTAACCTACTGTACATTATAGCTCCTTTTTTGAATGTGTCAAGAGGTATTTTGAAATTTTCCCGGCATTCTGATTTACTCTGATTGGACGGCGGGAAAGGTTCCTGTTCGGGTCTGTGGATGGCGCGGGCGGAGGCGAAGGGAGGAGATTGCGGATGACGGACGCGGTGAAGAGGTTTGTGGATGCAGTGAGGGAGAGTGAGAATATTGTATTTTTCGGAGGGGCCGGAGTCTCGACGGAGAGCGGGATCCCGGATTTTAGAAGTGAGGATGGATTGTATCGTCAGACCTATCGGTATCCACCGGAGACGATGGTGAGTCACAGCTTCTTTCAGAGGCATACAGAAGAATTCTACCATTTCTACCGGGATCGGATGGTTTACCCGGATGCGCGGCCGAATCTGACTCATAAGAAGCTGGCACAGCTGGAGGAACAGGGGAAGCTTAAGGCAGTGATTACACAGAATATCGATGGTCTGCATCAGATGGCGGGAAGCCGGAAGGTACTGGAGCTGCACGGTTCGATTCACAGGAATTATTGCATGAGATGCGGAAGATTTTATCCGTTGAGTGCGGTTATGGAATGTGATGGGATCCCAAGGTGTGACTGCGGCGGCGTAATTAAGCCGGATGTGGTGTTGTATGAAGAAGGATTGAATCAGGAGATTCTGGAGGAGTCGGTCCGCCTGATCAGCGAAGCGGATATGTTGATCGTAGGAGGAACTTCGTTATCAGTTTATCCGGCGGCAGGACTGATACGGTACTACCGCGGCAGCAGACTGGCTTTGATTAATAAGTCTGCAACGCCGTATGACAGGGAAGCAGATATTTTGATACAGGCAGGACTAGGAGAGACGTTTTCTTATATTTGAAGGAGGGCGCTCTATGGAGTACAGGGGAATGAATGGTAATGGAAGGAATTCCGGAACACGCAAAACGCACAATGGAGGGAAGAATCAAAGGAAGCGCAGCAGAGCGAGACGTCGAAGAAGGATGCTGCTTGGGGCGAATGCTGTCCTGTTGATCGCTTTGATTGGAATATTGGTGACCGCGGTAAGGCTGGTATCGGAGGAATCCGAGAACCGAAGCCAGGGAGAAGAATCCGAGGTACCGGCGTTTGTTTCTGTTGCGGAATCCGAGGAATCGAATGGTGCGAAGAATCCGTCAGGGGAGGAGAGTTTTGTCGGTCTGGAAGAGGATGCGGAACGCGAAGAAGCGGACAAGGCGGAAGAGGCCGAAGAGCAGACGAAACCGGGCGGGACGGAATCGCAAGAACCGATGGCTTCAGAGAATCCGACGGAGCCGGAGAAATCGACAGAGCCGCAGGAATGGGGAAATCCGGATGATGAAGCATCGGAATCGGAAGAGACGCCAAAGTCTGAGCCGGAGAGTGAGACAAGCGAACCGCAGGAACCGGCGAAGGAACCGGAGCCGGAGGTTACACCGACGCCTTCTGAGCCGGAAGAGTCGACCGGATATGAGCAATATTCGAATCAGAAATATGCCTGGTGGTTCGTGCGGATGGAGAATCATGAACCGTCCGGGGGCGGAGAAGAATTTGATATCAGCCGGTACGGAGGGTATTACCGGAATCAGAATGTGCAGGATGAAGATCCGGTGGTGTATCTGACATTCGACTGCGGGTATGAGCTTGGCTTTACCAATACAATGCTGGACACATTGAAGGATCATCATGCCAGAGGAATCTTCTTTGTGACCAAATCTTTCATTCGGTCGAATCCGGAGCTGGTCATCCGAATGAAGGAAGAGGGGCATATGGTGGGGAATCATACGACGACTCACCCGAGTATGCCGGATTTGAGCATTGACGAACTGAAGAAGGAGATTACGGAGTGCGCGGATTATATGTATGAGCAGACCGGCTATGAGATGGATCCGTATCTGCGCCCGCCGATGGGTGAATACAGCGAGCGGACGCTGAAGCTGACGCAGGATATGGGGTATCAGAGCATCTTTTGGAGCATTGCCTATAAGGATTATGATGCGGAGAATCAGCCGGGGAAGCAGTATGTGATCGACCATTTTGCAACTTATCACCATAACGGGGCGATTCCGCTGATTCATAATACCTCTCAGTCCAATATGGAAGCGCTGGACGAGGTTCTGACTCTCCTCGAGGAAGCAGGATATCGCTTTGGGACTCTTGACGAACTGGGAAGTGCTCAGGTACAATAAACAGGATATGAAGATTTTACCTGAAACTGAGGATTTGCCTATTGAAATCTTATGAAGATTATAGTATAGTAGGAATATCGAATAATTTATTATAAATTAAATTATTTAATATTACTAGAAGTAAAGTATATTAGATTTAGGAGGAACAGGAACATGAAATTTTTCATTGACACTGCCAATGTTGAAGACATCAGGAAGGCAAATGATATGGGAGTGATCTGTGGTGTTACCACGAATCCGTCCCTGATTGCGAAGGAAGGAAGAGATTTCAACGAGGTGATTAAGGAGATCGCAAGCATCGTAGACGGTCCGATCAGCGGTGAGGTGAAGGCGACAACCGTTGACGCCGAGGGTATGATCAGGGAAGGCAGAGAGATTGCGGCGATTCATCCCAATATGGTGGTTAAGATCCCGATGACGGTAGAAGGCCTGAAGGCTACGAAGGTTCTGTCCTCCGAGGGGATTAAGACGAATGTTACGCTGATTTTCACGGCGAACCAGGCGCTTCTTGCGGCCAGGGCCGGAGCTACCTATGTATCCCCGTTCTTAGGACGTCTGGATGATATTTCCACCACCGGCGTTGATTTGATTCGTACCATTGCGGAGATTTTCGATATCTATGGGCTGGAGACCGAGATTATTGCGGCGAGTATCCGGAATCCGATTCATATTACGGACTGCGCGCTTGCGGGCGCTGACATTGCTACGGTGCCTTACAGTGTAATTATGCAGTGCTGCAAGCATCCGCTGACCGATGCCGGCATTGAGAAGTTCCAGAAGGATTATAAGGCTGTCTTCGGCGAATAATAGGAATGAGTGCGCACGGACAGCGCGGGAATGGAGGATTATTATGAGTAAGATTGATACAATGTCTGTGAATGCAATCCGTGTTCTGGCCGCGGATGCCGTTCAGAAGGCCAAGTCGGGACATCCGGGACTTCCGCTCGGTTGTGCTGCCGTAGCTTATGAGCTGTGGGCGAATCACATGAAGCATAACCCGGCGAATCCGGACTGGGCTGACAGGGATCGGTTCATCCTGTCGGGAGGCCACGGATCGACCCTGCTGTATTCGCTGCTACACCTGTTCGGATACGGGCTTACGAAGGAGGATCTGGCAAGCTTCCGCCAGCTGGATTCCCTCACTCCCGGTCATCCGGAGTACAGACATACCAGGGGAGTTGAGGCAACAACAGGTCCTCTGGGAGCAGGTATGGCGATGGCGGTTGGTATGGCGATCGCGGAAGCGCACCTGGGAGCGAAGTTCAATAAGGAAGGATATCCGGTTGTGGATCACTATACCTTCGTATTAGGCGGCGACGGCTGCATGATGGAGGGCATTTCTTCGGAAGCATTCTCTCTGGCCGGAACGCTTGGGCTGAATAAGCTGATTGTGATTTATGACTCGAATCAGATTTCAATTGAGGGAAGTACGGATATTGCATTTACGGAGAATGTGCAGAAGAGAATGGAGGCGTTCGGTTTCGGGCTGTTCACGGTGGAGGACGGCAACAATCTCGAGGAGATTGGAGCGGCGATTGAGGCAGCCAAAGCAGATACGACAAGACCTTCCTTCATTACCGTAAGAACTCAGATTGGATACGGCTGTCCGGCTAAGCAGGGCAAGGCAAGCGCTCATGGCGAGCCTCTTGGAGAGGAGAATGTCGCGGCGCTGAAGGAGAACCTTGGATGGCCTTCCATGGAGCCGTTCTTCGTGCCGGATGAGGTCTATGCCCATTATAAGGAGATCTCTGAGGGCAAGGTAAAGGCAGAAGAGGAATGGAACGCGATGTTCGCGGAGTACTGTGAGAAATATCCGGAGATGAAGGCGGAGTGGGACAAGGAGTTTGATCTTGATATCGCGAAGCCCCTGCTTGAGGATGAGGAGTTCTGGAAATATGATGAGAAGCCGGATGCGACCAGAAATCTGTCCGGTATGGTGCTGAACCGGCTGAAGAACTACGTTCCGAACCTGATTGGCGGCGCGGCGGATCTGGCTCCGTCTACCAAGACGTACATGAAGGATATGGGAGATTTCAGCAAGGATAACCGTCTGGGAAGAAATCTGCATTTTGGTGTCAGAGAGATTGCGATGGCGGCGATCGGCAACGGAATCACCCTGCATGGCATGAGAGCGTATGTTTCTACCTTCTTCGTGTTCAGTGATTATGTGAAGCCGATGGCAAGGCTGTCTGCGCTGATGAGGATTCCGACGGTGTATGTCCTGACACATGACAGCATCGGCGTGGGAGAGGACGGTCCGACCCATGAGCCAATCGAACAGCTTGCGATGCTGCGCGCGATGCCGAACTTTCATGTGTTCCGTCCGGCAGATGCGACAGAGACGATTGCGGCATGGTACAGCGCGGTGACGTCGAAGGAGACGCCTACGGCTCTGGTACTGACCAGACAGAATCTGCCTCAGCTTGCGGGTTCAAGCAAGGAGGCGCTCAAGGGCGCGTATATTCTTGCGGATTCCAGGAAAGAGACTCCGGACGCAATTATTATTGCAACGGGTTCCGAGGTATCCCTGGCGGTTGACGCGAAGGCTGAACTTGAGAAAGAGGGCGTGGACGTCCGCGTTGTCAGTATGCCTTGTATGGACATTTTCGAGGAGCAGCCGGATGAGTATAAGGAGAAGATCCTGCCGAAGAGCGTCCGCGCGAGAGTTGCTGTGGAAGCTCTGATTGACTATGGCTGGGGCAAGTATGTCGGACTGGACGGCAAGTGCGTCTGCATGACAGGCTTCGGCGCGTCGGCTCCGGCAGCGGCACTGTTCAAGAAGTATGGATTCACGACGGAGAATGTCGTGGCGGCTGTGAAGTTGGTGCTGTAATCCTGGTTGCTGGACAGAAAGGCGGATTAGGACAAATGATGGTGAAGAGCTTCGAGATCAAGGAGAGCGGCTGTACGGCGCGGCTGGATGTGAATCTTCTGGAGAATACGGCGGCAAATGTGATGGACAGAATCCGCCCGATGGTTGTAATCTGTCCGGGCGGCGGATATACGTTCTGTTCTGACAGAGAAGCAGAGCCGATTGCGCTTCGATTCGGCGCGATGGGATTCCATACCTGTATCCTGCGCTATTCGGTGGCTCCGGAGGCGAGATTTCCGGTTGCTGTAAGGCAGCTTGCAAGAGCTGTGAAGCTGGTTCGGGAATCGGCAGCAGAGTGGAAGGTGGATCCGGATAAAATCGTTGTACTTGGATTCTCGGCGGGCGGACATCTGGCAACAAGCCTTGCGGTCTTCTGGAACCGTGATTTTCTATACGAGGGAATCGGGGCGAAGCCGGAGGAGATACGTCCTAACGGACTGATTTCCTGCTATGCTGTGATATCGACGGAATATCCTCATGAGGGGAGCTATATGAGCCTTCTGGGAGAGCGGTACGGCGACCCGGAGGCGATGGAGCTTCAGTCCCTTGAGAAGCAGGTGACGAAGGATATGCCCCCTGCTTTTATCTGGCATACCGTGACGGATCAGGGAGTTCCTGTGGAGAATTCCATGGTACTTGCCGCGGCTATGAAGAAGGCTGGAGTTCCGTTTGCCCTGCATCTGTACCAGACAGGTCCTCACGGACTCTCCCTGGCTACCATGGAGACCGGGGTGGAGCAGCCGGAGGCGAAGGACTGGAGTGATAAGGCAGGGCAATGGATTCGGCTCTATATTTAACTGTGATACAGCTTATCATACAGGCGGCAGATGCCGTGCCCGGCGGGCCGCTTGTTGTTACAAAAGAAGGACTCCCGTCCGGAGCGTTACCCCGGACGGGAGTCCTTTGCTTACTTATTTTCCTTTGCTTCTGAGGCTGAGAGATTACTCAATGGAGATGTACTTCTTCTCCTCTACCGCAGGGGCAGCGTCCTTATTCGGGATGATAAGCTTCAGGCTGCCGTTCTCGAAGGAAGCCTTGATATCTTCTTCCTTCA
>CALWGS010000224.1 GCA_944380155.1 uncultured Lachnospiraceae bacterium | reverse complement strand
GGCATTTGCAGTCAGCCGAAGAAGGATGGGACTGCGAATGAACCGGCACAGAAATGAGGAAATAATGGATGAGAAGCCGTCAGGGGATAAGAAACTTGGGATTCCCCGTAATACAATCGAGATTCTGAATCGATACCGCTTCGTATTTCAAAAGAAATACGGACAGAATTTTTTAATTGATACGCATGTGCTGGATAAGATTGTCCGCGCGGCGGAGATTACGAAGGAGGATCTGGTCATCGAAATCGGACCGGGAATCGGGACGCTGACACAGTATCTGTGTGAGAGTGCGCGGGAGGTCGTCGCGATTGAGATTGATAAGAACCTGATTCCCATTCTTTCTGATACGTTATCCGACTATGATAATGTAACCGTGATCAATGAGGATGTACTGAAGGTGGATCTGAAGCGGCTGGCAGAGGAGAGAAACGCCGGAAGGCCGGTTAAGATTGCTGCCAATCTGCCGTATTATATTACAACGCCGATTATTATGGGGCTGTTCGAGGCTCATGTGCCTGCCTCGAATATTACGGTCATGGTACAAAAGGAGGTCGCGGAGAGAATGCAGGCCGGACCCGGAACGAAGGATTACGGCGCGCTCTCGCTTGCAGTGCAGTATTACGCGGATGCTTATATCGCTGCCTACGTCCCGCCGAACTGCTTTATGCCGCGTCCGAATGTCGGCTCCGCCGTAATCCGCCTGACGCCGCACGAGGAGAAGCCGGTCTCTGTCCGGAATGAAGAACTGATGTTTCGCCTGATCAGAGCCTCCTTTAATCAGAGGAGGAAAACACTGGTCAACGGATTGAGTAACGCGGAAGAGATTTCTCTTCCCAAGGAAATGATTGCGGAAGCGGTGAGAAGTCTGGGACTTGGAGAGACCGTGCGTGGGGAGACGCTGACGCTGGAACAGTTTGCGGGGCTCGCGGAGGTGATATATGAGATGGGGGGATGAGCATCCCCCCTGTTCTTTGAAATGCGGCCGCCGCGGATTTTGTTACACTCGTACAAATCGCTGATGAACACTCTTTGGTTTCTCTGGGAGGGTCATTTTCAGGCGGCCTTGTTCGATTAATGGCTGAACAAGCTTGGACATGGTGTAGAAACGGGACATTCCCGTAAATTCTATAAGCTCTGCCCGGCTTCTCGGCTTCTCGCAAAATTCCAGTATCGCATTGTTCATATCTGTTTGATTCGAGTCGGTTTTTAGCTGGAGAATATTGTTTTTAAATACGACTTTGAATTCTCCACGCTCAACGGAAAAAACCGGATCCGGAAGGCCGGCGTCCTTGCACGCTTTGCGTATCGTGGGGATACCAGAATAACGGTTCTCTGTGATCCTTAAAAGCTCCAGCATATTGGCGAGAGCTGCATTTCGTGTTTCGGGCCGTACTTTACCCAGGGAATCAATTGTAATTTTACCATAAAGTCCGCCACTGTTTGTAATCTCCATGCGATCTCGATACATTTCAATACGAATTGGCACATTTTCCGTGTGTACGCTGTAATCCCGGTGAACCAGCGCATTGAGGACAGCTTCGCGAACGGCAATGATAGGATACTCGTCTTTATCGTGACGCATACCGTCCTCTCCCACGATAGATTTGGTGCGGCTGTTGGTGCGGATAAAGTCTACGGCATCTTTTAGCATATCTGGAATTGCTCCGGTAATACGCCTATTATCAATAAATCGTTCGCCGTCATTGCCCAAGCTGCCAATTTCCGTTCCCGGAACGACAACCGCTGTAATACATAACTGCGGAAAATATGTCTGTGGGTAAATAGAGAAGGTCATGATGCCTGCCAAAGTGGGCGTACCATGGATGGAAACCCCCATTAATTCCAGAATCTCTTCGTTTGAAACGCTGCCTGCCAGATTTCTACGTTCGCGTTTTACTGCATCAAGGTACTGAGTCAAACGATCTTGGTTGAACAGATCAATCCTTGCGCCTTCCACAACACGCAAATCATCACGGATTCGTTTCCGGAATGCATCATAACTGTACACCTCATATTCGTTCATCAGCTCGTCTGATTCTCCGACTCGAATATAGGAACCTTTGATTCTGCCAACACCTTTGTAATAGACAGGGCGCTCTGAAGTATCTACGCCGGGGATCTCCGCCGAAACAAGAATTTTCCCGTTTATGTCACAAACAGTGAACAATGCACGAACCGCGGGTTCCATTTGTTTGCATTGTTCTGTGACCTTTTTTTGAAGATCTTGCGGGTCATACACGCCAACAATTTCGAAATCCTTTGTTTCATCAATGCCAAAGATAATAATGCCCCCCTGATCCTGGTTAGAGAAAGCGGATAGCGTATCAAATAAACGAGTGGGACAGCCATGAACGGCAGCCTTTAACTCGAGCGTTTGTTTTTCCGTTTTATGCTTTTGAATCTTAATTGCCAGTTCTTTCAATTCTTCTTCCTGCATATCAGTACCTCCTCGTATCACATAACATAAGTTTGCAGCCAAAAAAATGGCAGATGCAGATTTCCGGCAATATCTTATTCGTAGGATAGCAACAAAATTGTATTTTGTCAACAAAGTTGGCAAGTTGTGGAAGAAGTTTGGCAACCACAATGTGAACATGGCAATTTATAAGTTGGCAACAAGTTGTCAATTGAGCGACCGCCGCAGTTCAGAACTGCCGCGTAAACAGATCACTCCTCTCAAGGAACTCCTCGACCGTTTCAAATCCCAGCTTCTCAAGCAGCTCTGCCACATACGGATTCTCAAGGGGCGTCTGATAGGCCGCCTCGTCCCCATAAGCATTCACATAGTCCCTGGCCTTATCTCTTGGAATTAATGATTTCGGTCCGCCGACACAGCCGCCGACGCATCCCATTCCTTCGAAGAAGTTTGCCATTCCTTTGCCCGCGCGGATTTCCTCTATCATCTGTCTGCAGGCCGGAACGCCGTCCGCGCAGCGGGTTTTTACCGCGATGCTGCGGTAGGGGCTGAGCTGTTCTACGGTCTTCTTGACCGCTTCGCTTACGCCGCCGCTCCTTGCGTAGATTCGCCCGGCACGGGAGGAGTGATCGCGTTCGCTCTCTTCCATCTGCTCCGGATGAATCTGCATTGCATCGAAGATGTCCTGAACCTCCTGGAAGGTGAGGACGTAATCTACCGCGTCCGCGATATCCGCCTCTCTTGCTTCTGCTTTCTTCGCGAGGCAGGGACCGATAAATATGGTTACGGCGTCCGGATGGAGCACCTTGATGGTTCTTCCGCACGCTACCATCGGAGAGACCGCTCCGGGGACATGGGGCATTAATTCGTGGTAAATCTTGCGGATCATGGAAATCCAGACCGGACAGCAGCAGCTTGTTAATTGGAAATCCGACTCGGTATTGACGTTCCGGTCGAATTCGAACGCCTCCTTCAGAGTCAGGATATCGGCAAAGAGAGCTACTTCTACCATGCCGGAAAATCCAATGGCTTTGAACGCGGAGCGCAGCTTACCGGGGGTCACGCTGCTGTCCCATTGTCCGGTGAAGGCCGGCGCAATCATGGCATATACAGGCCCCTTCGCGGAGCGGATGGCATCAAGGGCAGGCAGGACATCCCGGCTTGCGGTCAGCTTGCCTGAGGTACAGGCGTCAATACAGGCCGCGCAGCCACTGCAGCGATCCTTGTCAATCGTCAGCTTTCCGTCCGGAGTCCGGACAATGGCGTTAAAGATACAGCGGGCCGCGCAGGCGTTCTGCCCATCCTCTCCGCAGGTACATTCCCCGGTCCGGATGACCGGAGCATAATCCTTTGGGTTCAGCAGACAGTCAAGCTGGGAGGTATCATACTCCTCTGCGGACAGCTCGGAGCCTGGGTCTGCGATTGTTTTCTTCAGGTAGTGGCGGTATAATTCATCAAATGTGATCATGCTAAACCTCCAATCAAGCGCAGTTCGTGTCTTAATAAAAGCATTCCCTGATATTGGAACGCGTATTCTGTGGATATTCTCTATAAATTGTGGATAAAATGTAAGAATACCAAAGATATTGTGTATAATTCAAGAGGGTCATGACGGCAGCCGGTCATGGCCCTCTTCCGCTTATACGGAGTGTAATTTACATGGAGTGTAATTACGGTAGCTGCAATTCGGCAGATGATAAGAAATCTTATTTCGAAAGATATTCTGCCTCCAGCTTCTGCGTAATTCTTTGAAGCATATGTACTTCCTTCCTGGCGGTCTCATCCAGATCGGATTCTTTCTTCGTGCGTGTTACCGTGGTGAGGGAGAGTCCGGAGCATCCAAGATAATACTTGGCGTTCACCGGGTAGACCTGGCGTTCGATCAGGGCGCAGATGGTCAGCATATCGGACAGCCCATTCATCTTCTCATTTTCATAGTTCCTGCATAACTGATCGTAGAGGCGGCACTGCATATTGGCCATGACGCCGCTGTAACCGGCTGCGCCCGCCCGCAGGGATTCCAGCAGAGTGGCGGTATTGGCGTTGTACAGGCGGAGCTTGGTTCCGCGGCAGACTTCGAGCTTTTCGAGGATGCTGTTCATATCACAGCTGGTATCCTTCAGAAAATAGAAGCGCCCCGTCTTGGCACAGTATTCCGTCACCCTCTTGCTCAGAACACGCTTGTACGGATATGGGCATTCATAGAAGCCAAGCTTCACATCCTCCGGAAGCTCCTTCAGAAGCCGATCCAGGTTGGACAGCCAGACATCGTCGC
>CALWGS010000223.1 GCA_944380155.1 uncultured Lachnospiraceae bacterium | reverse complement strand
ACGCATGGGCATCTCTATCACGAGGAGCATCTGCCTCCGTTAAAGGACGGGGATATTCTCCTCCACGGGCACACCCATGTTCAGACGCTTACAAAGAAGGAGAGGAGAGATGGGGGAATGTATTACCTTCTGAACCCCGGCTCGGCAGCGCTGCCGAAGAACGGAAATCAGAAAAGCTATATGATATATGAGAACCGCAGGTTTACGATTAAGAATCTGATGGGGGAACCGATCGCATCCCTGACGGTATAGGGCTTTTCCCCCGTTCCCGTCAGGGACAGTGAGCGCTCCGGCTTCCCGGCCGGGCCGCCGCAGTCAGAATCGGGCCGGATCTTCCCCTCTGACCCGCTGGATCTCCTGCAGCAGCAGGGTTTTAACGAAATCATACATAGGAGAGGAGAGATGGGGCGAGGTCCCATCCTCCTTAACCTGCCTGTTTGAGCCTGTCTTTCCCGGGGTAATTGGTATGAACATGCCCGAATTCACAAGTTCTCCCGAATCCTGTGCAATCCGGAAGAAGATCAGGTCAGCCAGATAGAGAATCGATTCTTTGTCCGGATATTCATCATACAGAATACTGCCGGGGTGATCCAGTCTTGCGCATTCCAGCCTTGCCTCCTGCCGGATCCGCCTGGCGGAGGCGGGATAGAGCCCGGATAAGTAGCCGGAGGGCGTTCTCCCTGCCGGATCCGCTGTGCGGTAGGGGTCATAGATATAAGTAGGATATGCCATATTGCCTGCCTGGTAACGGAGTTTGCTACAATATATGCGCAGGTGAGGAAGAACTTGCCGTGCGGCATGGAAAGTTTCGGAATTCTTAATAAATATGGCATTGTGGATTTTATAAAAAACGGTTACAATAGCAGGGAAGAACAGGAAGGGGAACAGAGAGGGATTAGGATGGATCAGAAAATATACGAGATATTTGATCAATATGTCGGGGAGAACCTGGATCAGATTGTGATCAGTCATTCGACAAGGCCGGAAGAGATGGGAAAGATTAAGATCCGGCGGGTTCAGGGGCAGAGACAGGTGTTTTATCAGGCTGAGGAGTATCGGGGGACCAAGGTGTACCATAAGAATTACAGGAAAGAGGAGATCCTGGATTGCCTGCCGGAATGGTTTGAGGGGCTCTTCCGGCAGGCGGAGCTTAAGAGTGCGCACGGACAGGCGACCGTTCTGATCAGTAAGAAGGGGAGGGCGGCGGTGAAGGAGCGCAGGTTCGTGACCGCGAAGCCCGTCCGGGCGGCGGCGCATAACCGGGAGAAGCAATATCTGATCCGGGAGGGAATGAAGGTTCCCTTCCTTCGCGAGCTTGGAGTGATGACGGAGGACGGACGGATTGTGAAGGCAAAGTACGATAAGTTCCGCCAGATCAACCGGTTCCTGGAATTGATTGACGATATTCTTCCGGAGCTTGAGAAGCGGGCCGGAAGGCGCGGAAAGGAGGAACTTCAGATCATTGATTTTGGCTGCGGCAAATCCTATCTCACCTTCGCCATGTATGACTATCTGCATGAGCAGAAGGGAATGAATGTCCGGATTACGGGACTTGATTTGAAAGAGGATGTGATTGCGGACTGTAATGTGCTTGCGCAGCGCTGCGGCTATGAGAAGCTTACCTTTCTCCACGGGGATATCGCGTCCTACGAGGGGACGGATGCGGTGGACATGGTGGTGACGCTGCACGCCTGTGATACGGCGACGGATTACGCGTTGTATAAGGCGGTTGTGTGGAATGCCGCGGTTATCTTATCCGTTCCCTGCTGCCAGCATGAACTGAACCGCCAGATCGACTGTGAGATCCTGGCACCGATTCTGGGATACGGCCTGATCCGGGAGAGGACGGCGGCCCTGTTTACCGACGCACTGAGGGCCCGCATTCTGGAATGTCAGGGGTACCAGACGCAGATTCTGGAATTCATTGATATGGAGCATACGCCGAAGAATATCCTGCTGCGGTGTGTGAAGAGAGAGAGAAGGCAGGAGGAGCAGGAGCTTGAGAACAAGATCCGGGAATATGAGCAGTGCCGAACATTCCTGCATGTAGATCCGCTGCTTGCAAGGCTGCTGCCGCCGGACGGTACGACAGGAAGGGTGCAGAAGGAATGAAGATTGTTTATCGTATCCTGGTATTGATATTTGTATTTGCCGGCTCCGTAATCTACTTTGGATCTCGTATGCCGGAGGTGGTATACAGCAATGAGACCGGTACCACGCATATGGATGAAGCGGCCCTTCCCGGCATTGTCTTATCCGTGGATTCCCATGAGCTGAACCGGCTGTACGGTTACGCGGCAAGAATGGATGCTCTGCTGATGCGGGAGACGGTTACGCCCCTCTCGGCAGGGTCAGAGTTCGATGTGCTGATTGCGGAGAATGAGAATACAATTAAGAGATTTGAATATGAGCTGACGGATTTGGAGGGAAGAACCGTCGATTCCGGCACGATCCATGCGCTGGAACGCATGGAGAACGGAGATAAGCGTGCGACGGTCCGTCTTGAGGCGGAGCTTGAGACGGATACGGAGTACCTGCTGACCATGACGCTGGTAAATTCACAGAGCCGCAAGTATTATTACTATACCAGGGTAAAGACATACAATAATACTCATCTGACGGAACATCTGGATTTCGCGCTGGCCTTTCATGAGGCGATGTTCTCGAAGGAAGAGGCGGCTGATTATCAGATGTATATGGAATCCCGATCCTCTTCTGATACAACAACACTGGCAAGAGTGGATATTTATTCGAGCTTCGATCTGATGACATGGGGGAACCTGACGCCGCAGGTTGTGAAGGAACCGGTTCCTTCTGTTACGGAAATCAGCTCTGATATCGCACAGGTGGTGCTCGAATATCCGGTTCAGGTCGAGACCGGAACCGGAACGGAGTTTTATGAGGTGCGGGAATGCTTCCGGATCCGCTATACGTCGAACCGGATGTATCTGCTGAATTATGAAAGGACGATGGAGACGATTTTTAACCCGGAGCATATCAGCCTGTCTTCGGGGGAGTTCAAGCTTGGGATCACCTCGCAGACTGAGGTTCCGTACCTGATGAACGATGCGGGAACTATGGTGGCGTTCGTCAGGAACAGAGAACTCTGGTACTATAATTTTGCGGAAAATATCCTGGTAAAGGTCTTTTCGTTTCGGCAGAACAACAGTGACTTTGTCCGGGATTCTTATGACAATCATGGGGTCTCGCTGTTGAATCTGAGCGAGAACGGTGATATTGATTTCATGGTATACGGATACATGAATCGGGGAGACTATGAGGGACGGATGGCCATTGTACTGTATCGCTATATCAGGCAGGAGGGCAGGATTGAAGAGCAGATTTATATTCCGCTGACGCAGCCCTGGCAGGTGCTGAAGGAGGAAATCGGAGAGTTCTGCTGCCGCAGTTCTCTGGATATCTTCTATTTCACACTGTACGATAAGCTGTATTCCTATAACCTGACCTCCAAGCAGCTTGACATCATATGCGAGGATATCGGGGACGGGGGGCTGGTGTATTCGCAGGATGCGGATTATGTAGCCTGGGAGGAGAGAAACGAGAACGGATTGGCAGAGAGGATCCGGGTATTGGAGCTTGAGACGGGGGAGATGCGTGAGATTGCGGCCGAAGAAGGAGACGTAGTCTTCCTTCTTGGAAGAATCGACAGTAATCTCATCTGCGGGTTTGCCGAAGCGTCTGCCATCACGAATACGGTTGACGGAAGCAGGATTGATCCCAT
>CALWGS010000222.1 GCA_944380155.1 uncultured Lachnospiraceae bacterium | reverse complement strand
ATATGCTTTGACTTATACGTCAGGTAATAATCCTCGTTACTTTTGCGAATCCGTACAACGGGACTGCAGCAGAGGTATCCCTGCTCAATCGTCCGGCACTCATACCGTTCCAATCCGTCCGGTATTGTAATCACTCGAAATTTTCTCTCAATCTCCATTGGTTCCCTCATTTCTATTGTATTGACCTGGTATATCCTTCCGACATCCCGCAGATACTAATGCATGAATCAGGGCATAGAATCGGCATGTCTCCCTGGCAGACTCCGGCATGCCTGGAAGGAGAAATCGAAATGAAAAAAAGTATCGGCACTGACTTCCTGCTCTGCGGCTTGTGCGGCTGGTGTATGGAATGCTTCTGGACAGGCCTCTCTTCTATTCTGCACCACAAGGACAGAGAATTATCCTGCCGCACCTCTGTGTGGATGTTCCCCATCTACGGAATGGCGGCGCTGCTTGGGCCGATTGGCCGAAGGCTGAACGGTCTGCCCGCCGTGATCCGTGGAGGCATCTATACCTGCATGATCTACTTCGCCGAATATACCACCGGCTCCCTGCTGAAAAAGCATCATGCCTGCCCATGGGACTACAGTAAGAGCAGATTTCACTATAAGGGGCTGATCCGCTTTGACTACGCGCCCGCATGGTTCCTTGTGGGTCTGTTCTATGAACGCCTTCTTCTGGTCAGGCGATAAGGGATTCCCACATCGGTAGCATAGCATAAAACTCTACTTTTGGCAATCTTAACCACTCCCAAAATCCCAATCTTCCTCTTGCCGAATTCCCTCAAGAATGCTACACTGAGACTATCAAACCAAAGGGGACAATCTGCTTATGCTGAAAGCTGTAATATTCGATATGGATGGTGTCCTGATTGACAGTGAACCGCTTCATGCCAAGGCCGCAGTCATGGCGCTTGCACGTTTCCAAATCTCCATATCCATGGAGTATTGTTACCGGTTCATCGGTACGACAACCAGACATATGTACGAAACAACAATAGAGGACTATCATCTGCAGGCAAGTCTGGAAGATCTGCTTGCGGCGGACAAAGAATGCAAGGATTATCTGATTCGGACAGAGGGTTATCCTGCCATTCCTCACGTCTGCCGCCTTGTCCGGGAGATTCATGACACAGGTCTTTTGACCGCGGTCGCCTCGTCCTCCACGATGGAGGAAATCAGAACCAACACCGCCGCAATCGGAATCTCTGACTGCTTCGATCTCTTCGTGTCCGGAACCCAGGTTCCCAATCCCAAGCCCGCGCCTGATATCTTCCTGAAGGCAGCCGCGGATCTTGGCGTTCTTCCGGAAGAAACCGTCATTATCGAAGACTCTTCCTTCGGTATCCGCGCGGGAAAGACCGCAGGCGCCGCGTGCGTCGGATTCGCAAATCCGAACTCAGGCAGACAGGATCTGTCAATGGCCGACTTAGTCGTAGAGGGCTTCGAGGAGGTGGATGTGACGCTTCTGACACAGGTATGGGAGAGATTTCGCGATCTTCCGCTTACCGTTGCCGTCACACCGCGCATCATTCTTCGTGAACTGTGCGCAGAAGACGCTCCTGATCTGTTCCGGCTGAATTCAGACCCTTCCATCCGAGCTGCATTAACGAATCCGGCCTCTTCCCTGTCCGAGGAACGAGACATCCTCGAGGCGTATATCCGGAATATCTACCGGTTCTACGGATATGGACTCTGGGGTGTATTCCGAAAGGAGGACGCTGCCCTGATAGGACGGTGCGGACTCTCCCCCTTCCGGCTGAATGATTCTGCCGCGGTTGAACTTGGGTATTATATCAGCCCGCAGTACCGAAGACAGGGATTCGGATACGAAGCCGCATCCCGGACTCTGAACCTCGCCAAAGAACAGTTCGGACTCAGAAATGTCTACGCAAGAACCTCTGAGGACAACACCGCCTCTCTTCACCTGCTTCACAGACTTGGTATGCATCCCGCGGGGCAGGACGGTTCCCTGCTTCTTTTTCAGATTGAATTCTGAACCGGATGGCGGCGTGCCGGTTCTCACGCTATGTAGCAGGATGCAGCAAATCAGTCAGGTTCCAATCATACATTCCCGGCAGCGGCTGATGAGAAAGCCGCTGCCGGAGTGATTTCAGAGAATCATCCGGAAAGCCTCCGACTAAGAGCAGAAACCTTCTTACCTGGCCCGGCTGCCGTCTAATGCGTCTCCGACATCATCCACCGCATTATCGATTCCGGTTATCACATCATCCGCCCCGTCCTCGATCGCATCGCCTACGGTCCCGTTCGTCCCCTCCGTCCCGTCCGTCACGCCGTTCACGGCGCTGCCGGAACCGTCCGTGGTTCCATTCGTCATTCCGTCGTTCGTCCCGTTCGTCATTCCGTCATCGATTCCGTTCGTTGTTCCATTCTGATCGTTCATCCCGGAAGACGGCTGTGTATGATTCTCAGTCGCCTCGGTATTGCCTGAAGGGGTCTGGGTCGAATTGCCCGTCGTCCCCTGCGTGCCCTCATCATTCCGCATGGAGCACGCGGTCATGCCAAAGAGGCAAAGACACATAACTACACTGCAGATTACAGCTCTTTTTTTCATGGATACTCCTCCTGATTGCTTTGAGGCCAATGGCCACAATGATAGTTTGCTCTGTTAGTATCCCTGATTGATCCGGAATTATTCAGTCGTCCCAAATTCCGTCATCAAACTGCGGAACCGTCTGGGAAGCAGTGTTCTCTGAAGCCGCTCGTTCTCTCGTTCTCCGATTGCGATACTTTCAAAAAATGACCTCCACAGATTCGGATACTCTTCCTCCTTCCCGAATTCCTGTTCGATTCTCTCAAGAAACTCATCGGTCACTTCCGCCATATACCACGCGGAATGCGCCGGATGAATCACCGCCTTCTTCCGCCACCTGTCGCAGATCACAAAATTCTCTTCCGGAAGCCGGTCCGCAAAATGCGGCGCAATCAACGCGGCGATATCGTTCCTTGGCTCAAGTTCTCCGAATAATAGATTCCCCATATCAGAAAATCTTAAAAATCCAAGATAATGACAAACCTCCCGGCTGACCGCCCGGTTCATCTCAAACACAGCCAGCACATGCGGGTTCGTGAGCTGATCGGCTGTCCTTTGTCCCATCTTCAGACCAAGAAGAATAAAACGGTAAACCGCATCCGCCTTATCCTTCCTCTCCGAACAGCAGGCTCTGATCAGCATCTGAGCAGATAAGACAGAGATCCGATTTCTCACCGTTTTGATTACCTTCCCTGCCTTATCCGGATCCGCTCGAATCACCCGATATTCACAAAACAGCTCCGGCTCCGGACACTCATCCTGATTCGATGCCAGAAGCCTGATTCTGTCATGTCCAAGTCCCAGCGTCCAGGCATCATACACTCCAGTTAGGATGCCATCCACGCTGTCCTCACATAATAAAACGTACATCGATTCCTCCTTACCGCAATCCCATGCGAAGCTTCAGGCAAACACAAGCCCAGATTCCGCCTGCGGACACACTCGCTTCTTCGTCTGTATCCCCTCTGTTAAGCCATGCTCTGTACAGGCAGCAGATCTCGGTTATATGCTCCGAAGACAGCATCATCAAATAAAGTCAGCTGCTGATAGGTCAGCAAATCTCCCGCAAACTGCTTCGGCTGATCGCTTAATCCAAGAAGCTGCCTCATAATATCATCCGCCTCCATCCGGATTGGATACATCCTACGTCCGGAACAGGTAATAAAATAAGCGGCCCGCTTTAAGACCACTCCCAGCTTCTTCAGATCTTCAAATCGAAGAACGCCGCATCCCCTTGCCCTGACAATCCGCTCAGCCGCCTTCATCCCGATTCCGGGTACCCGAAGCAATGTGAAATAATCCGCCTGATTTACTTCCACCGGGAACTGCTCTAAATGCCCAAGCGCCCAGTCACACTTGGGATCCAGGAAAACATTCAGATTCGGCTTCTTCTCTGACAGCAGTTCTCCTGCCCCGAATCCATAATAGCGCATCAGCCAGTCCGCCTGATACAGCCTGTGCTCCCGAAGCAGCGGCGGACCTCCGGGAAGAACGGGCAGCGCGCTGTCATCATTCACCCGGACGAACGCAGAATAAAATACCCGCTTCAAATCGAACTTCTGATACAGTGCCTCTGCCACGGACATAATCTGGTAATCGCTCTCTCCCGTCGCTCCGATGATCATCTGTGTACTCTGTCCTGCCGAAGCAAAGCCTCTCTTCTGATCCCTTCTGTCAGGTACGAAAGCTCTCCCCAGCTCTGCTGCGGAATGCCGCACACTCTCCCGTCTGCTTTTGATCCCCGGATATCCCGCCTGGTCCTCAGACAATCCCCTCCGCGCGATCCGGTACGCTCCTTCACTCCCTCCCGTCATGCCAAACATCGCCCTGCTCTCCTCAATGCCCGTCTGAATCTTCTTCATCGGCGCAAGGATCGTCCTGCGCGTCTTATGAGGCGCCAATGCCTTGAGCCCCTCCGCGGTCGGAAGCTCCATATTCACACTGAGCCGGTCCGCAAGCCGCCCGGCGGCTTCAATCAGATCGTCTGATGCGCCGGGAATGACCTTGCAGTGAATATATCCGTGAAACCGGTATTCCGTTCTCAGCTTATAAAGAGTCCTCACCATCCGCTCCATCGTAGCATTCGGACTTCCAAGAACCCCGGAGCTTAAGAACAGTCCTTCGATATAATTCCTCCGGTAGAATTCCATCGTCAGCGTACAGATCTCCTCCGGAGTAAAGGA
>CALWGS010000221.1 GCA_944380155.1 uncultured Lachnospiraceae bacterium | reverse complement strand
ATTGGCGTTGTACAGGCGGAGCTTGGTTCCGCGGCAGACTTCGAGCTTTTCGAGGATGCTGTTCATATCACAGCTGGTATCCTTCAGGAAATAGAAGCGTCCCGTCTTGGCACAGTATTCCGTCACCCGCTTGCTCAGAACGCGCTTGTACGGATATGGGCATTCATAGAAGCCAAGCTTCACATCCTCCGGAAGCTCCTTCAGAAGCCGATCCAGGTTGGACAGCCAGACATCGTCGCTCTCTCCCTTTGCCGCCATTCGATTGGTAATCAGGATCAGCGCGTCAATGCCGGTGTCGGCCATCTCCCGAAGCTCCCGCACCTGATCCTCAAAGGAATCCGAGATATGCCCGGAGGCAATGACAGGCACCCTGCCCGCAGCCGCGTCCTTCACGGTCTTCGCATAGAGCACACGCTCCTCAAGTGACAGGAAGAACATCTCCGACGACTGGCATACCGCGAATAACCCGGAGGAACCGTTGTTAATATACCATTCCGTTAATTCTCTTAACGCTCCTTCATCCAGACGGTTCTCCCTTGTGAACGGGGAGAGCATGACCGGCCATACTCCACCCGGAAAATCATAATGATCCATCTTTGTTCTCCTTTCAGAAAGGAACCGGCTGCCGGTGGTGCGGGCAGCCGGTTCGGGTAGCTTACGTTATGCTTCCATATCGCATAAACATGCTTTCAGTATAGCAGATTCCGGCGCGCTTGTCACCCGATCTGCCGGTCAAATCTTCAGGTTCAGCTTCGCCGTTCCTCACTCCAGTCAAAGATAATACCGGTCTCCGGATCGATCTCGAATTCATAGCTGACTCCATCATAGTACAGATTGCCTTCATACCGCGTCCATCCGTCATCTCTCTCTTCCCAGATTCGGATATCATCTGCTGCGGCGCCTGGAACCTCGTCCTGTATCAGAGCAATGGCTTCGTCCATTGTAACCGGGCTGCCGTCAAGCCTGCCAAGCCAATACTCGTCAATATCATAGCTCATCTCCACAATAGATCCGTCGCTGATCGCAATCTCAAAATCATAGTCACAGTATTCGGTGTTGAATTCGATCTCATAGACCTGAATTCCGTTCGAACGATCGCTGTCGGTTCTCGTGCTGTAAATTTCATCTTCTGTGACGCCTACATATTCCATCGCAATGGCAAGTGCAGTATCACGATCAATCTCGGATGCGGAAGCAGATCCGGAATCAGAGGCATAGGCTGACTGCGCAGAGGTTGAAGGCTCTGTGGGTGCAGCCGCCTCAGTTGTCTCCGCCGTGGCTTGTGTCGGAGCCTGTGTTGTGGTCTCCTCTATCATCTGCTCGGTTGTATCCTGTGCCTGAGCTTCTGTCGTCTGCGTCTCTGCGGGATCGGAGGATGCTTCTGTCGGATCGGAGGCATCCGTCTGCTCAATCGTCCCTGATTCGGACGGGAGGGAAGAATCGGATGAGGAATCAGGGCTGCCGCAGCCTGATAACATCATAATAAGCAAAACCGTAGAAACGATAATGGGAAAATTGCGTTTCATAGTACCATCTCCTTTTGTCTAAACAATAATCTTATCTTGTAATGGCGGCATACCTATTATACATGAAAAAAAAGGAAGTTGGAAGAGGAAACAAAAAGGATTGAGAAGGCGATTGAGAAGCCTGGAACCTTTTCCAATCAATCATTTAACGTGTTTTATCATTGTAATGGTATAATGAAAAATGAAAAGAATAAGAAAAAAATATGAAAAATCTATGTTATTTTTTTATTATAGTATTGAAATACGAAATCCGAAATGTTATCCTGAGTCTGTCACGGATCCTAATTCCGTGCAATAGACAGATTGGAATGGAAAGGTGGAAAGGAATATGAAGAAAGGCAGGAGGCTTTTGACACTGATTTCGACGCTGGCGCTGGTGTTTGGCGCGGCAGTTCCTGTCGGAGCGCAGGAGGCGGTATCTGAGACGCCTTCTTATGAGATTCCCTCAGATGTAGAAGGAAAGCTTGTAATTATTCACACGAATGATACTCATGGACATGATGTGGCCATAGAGGGTGAGACGATCGGAACAGCGGGGGTTGCTGCCCTGAAGGCGGATTTCGAGGCGGCGGGAGCCGATGTGCTGCTGCTGTCGGCAGGTGACTTCAGCCAGGGGACCACACTGGTGAGCCTTGATACAGGCGCATCGGCAGTGGAATTCATGAATGCAGCCGGATATGATGCCGCAGCTTTGGGGAATCATGAATTTGATTACAGGATGGAAGCACTGGAAAATAACATGGCAGAGGCAGAGTTCGAGGTTCTGGCGGCTAACATTGTGGACGCGGAAACCGGAGAACCGGTCTTTACCGATCACATTACTTATGAGACGTCAATCGGAACCGTGGGAATCTTCGGTCTTGCAACGCCTGAGACCATGACGAAGGCACATCCGGATAATGTCGTGGGTCTTGATTTCTATCAGGGAGAGGAGTTAGTGGAATGTGCCCAGGAGCAGGTTGATGAGCTGACGGCTGAGGGCTGTGATTTCATTATCGCACTGGTACATCTCGGCGTGGATGAGGAGAGCGAGCCCAACCGTTCGACCGACGTCTTTGAACAGGTAACGGGTGTTGATCTGGTGGTGGACGGCCATTCTCACACGACAATGGGCGGCGAGGATGCACTGGTTGTCAATGACGCGCTGGTCGTATCGACCGGAGAGTACCTGAGTAATGTGGGCGTGGTAGTTACGGATGGAGAGACGACCCGCTCTGAGCTGGTATCCGCTGCAGAGTACACGAAGACGGACGAGGCGGTTGCCGAGGTTGTGAATGCGAGGAATGCCGAAGTAGAGGAGCAGTTAGGCGAGGTATTCGGAAGCACGGAGGTGTTCCTGGACGGCGAGCGTGAGCCCGGAGTGAGAACGCGGGAGACCAATCTGGGTGACTTTGCCGCGGATGCGATTCTATGGCAGGCAAGACAGAATCTCGGAGAGGACAGAGTTGATCTGGCGCTGACCAACGGCGGCGGAATCCGCGCATCGATCCCTGCCGGAGATATTACCATGAATGATATGAAGACGGTGTTCCCGTTCGGCAATACCATTGTAACGATTGACGTGACCGGCGAACAGCTGTTGGAGGCTCTGGAAGCCGCAACCTGCACAACACCTACTTCCATTGGCGCATTTCCGCAGGTGGCGGGCATTGAATTCACGATCAATACGGCGGTTCCGTATGAGAACGGAGAGCAGTATCCGAATTCTACATACTATGCGCCGGCGAATCCGGGCAGCAGAGTGACGATTACGGAGGTCAACGGTGAGCCCTTCGATCCCGAGGCGGTCTATACGGTAGCGACCAATGACTTCACTGCCGCAGGAGGCGACACCTATTATGTCTTCAGCGAAGGAACGAACCTTACCATGACTGCCGTGGCGTTGGATGACGCGTTGATTCATTATGTATCGGAAGTGCTTGGCGGCGTCATTACGGAGGAACAGTACGGGGAGACGGCAGGACGCATTACGATTGTGTCGGAACCGGCTGAAAGTGCGCAGGAATCCGAAGAATCCGAAGAGATATCAGAGGTTCAGGAAGAAGTCTACATTGTAGTGTCCGGAGATTCTCTGTGGAGTATCTCGGAGAGATACTATGGAACCGGAACGAGATGGAATGTCATCTATGATGTGAACCGTGATGTGATTGTGAATCAGAACCTGATCTATATCGGACAGGAGCTTGTGATTCCGGAATAAGGAATGGATCTGAGATCGATTTGAACAATTAAGATATTGGAACAATTAAGGTATATGCACAGAATAGACAGCTTCAGAAAGAACCCTATGGCTAAGACCATACAGGGTTGCTCTGGGGCTGTTTTTTTCGGTATCTGGAGTTGGTGTATCGGTTGATTGTACAAGAGGGGGACGGCTTCCGTGTTATTCTGCAAATGTCTGAAATCTGTGAAAACGGGTTTTGTATATGTGTGAATTATGATATAATGGGAGACAGGCAGCTTGATTCCAGCGCGGGGATTGGAGCGAATTACGGAAGAGGAAAGGAGATCTTGTTATGGAACGTGTATGCGAATTTTTGAAAAAGGCGGGAACTTATTATCTTGCGACGGCTCAGGGAGATCAGCCACGGGTCAGACCATTTGGAACGATTCACATCTTTGAGGGAAAGCTCTATATTCAGACCGGAAGGGTAAAGGAGGTATCCCGCCAGATCGCGGCAAATCCGAAGGTGGAGCTGTGCGCGTTCCTGGATGGGGAATGGCTGAGGCTGTGCGGGACTTTGGTTGAGGATGACCGCAGAGAGGCAAGACAGTCGATGCTGGATGCTTACCCATCCCTTCAGAAGATGTATTCCGCAGATGACGGGAATACACAGGTCTTTTATTTTACAAATGCGACGGCGACATTTTCCTCCTTCAGTCATGAACCGGAGGTTGTAACCTTTTAGCGGGAGAATGGGGCAGAAGATGGGAATTATTATCGTCTCGAAATCGTGTAGAGTCAACAAGATGATCAGAAATCAGGAGGACAAAGAATGAGTGCCACACAGGAGAATTTGGCGGAAATTATCAGAGAGGGGAAGACGGTTCTTGGAATTGAGTTCGGCTCTACCAGAATTAAGGCGGTGCTGATTGGAGAGGATCACGAGCCGATCGCATCCGGAAGCCATGACTGGGAGAACCGGCTGGAGAATCATATCTGGACTTACAGCCTGGAGGATATCTGGAGCGGCTTGCAGGGCTGTTACGCGGATCTGGCAAGGGATGTGAAGGCACGGTACGGCGTGCCGCTTGAGACGGTCGGCGCGCTCGGATTCAGCGGAATGATGCACGGATATATGGCATTCGATGAAGAGGGGACGCTTCTGGTGCCGTTTCGTACTTGGAGGAATACCATTACGGCAGAAGCGTCGGAGAAGCTTACGGAGGAATTTCATTTTCACATTCCGCAGAGATGGACGGTCGCGCATCTGTATCAGGCGATTCTGAACGGGGAGGAGCATGTATCCCGGATTGCCTTTGTTACGACGCTGGCTGGATATATTCAATGGAAGTTAAGCGGGGAGAAGGTAGTCGGCGTTGGAGAAGCCTCCGGAATGTTCCCGATTGATATGGCAACCGGGCAGTATCAGGAGCAGATGCTTGAGAAGTTCGACGCGCTGATTGCGGACAGGAACCTTGGCTGGAAGATTCGGGACGTGTTCCCGTCCGTGATGACGGCAGGGGAGCAGGCGGGAGTTCTGACACCGGAGGGAGCTAGGCTTTTAGATCCTTCCGGCGTGTTAAGACCTGGAATTCCGATGTGTCCTCCGGAGGGGGATGCGGGAACCGGAATGACGGCGACCAACAGTGTGGCAAGGCGGACGGGAAATGTCTCAGCGGGGACCTCGATTTTCGCAATGGTCGTACTGGAGAAGGAGCTGTCAGAGGTATATCCGGAGATTGATCTGGTCACAACACCGGCAGGCGATCCGGTCGCGATGGTGCACTGCAATAACTGCACCTCTGATCTGAATGCGTGGGTGAATTTATTCCGGGAAGTAGTGGAAAGCTTCGGAATCGAAGTAGATCAGAACCGGCTGTTCTCAACCCTGTATCATAAGGCGCTGGAAGGGGATCCGGACTGTGGCGGCCTGCTTGCGTATAATTATTATTCGGGCGAGCATATTACCGGGTTCGAGGAGGGACGTCCTTTGTTCGTCAGGACTCCGGATGCTGGGTTCAATCTGGCGAACTTTATGCGCGTTCATCTTAATACGACGCTTGGAGCGCTTCGGACAGGAATGAATATTCTTCTGAAGAAGGAGAATGTGGAATTGGATCGGATTCAGGGGCACGGCGGATTGTTCAAGACCGCCGGGGTTGCGCAGAAGCTGATGGCGGGCGCGCTGAACGTGCCGGTATCCGTTATGACGACAGCCGGAGAGGGCGGCGCGTGGGGTATCGCGCTTCTGGCGGCGTATATGCTGCGCAGGCAGCCGGGTGAGACGCTGGATTCCTATTTGAAGAACCGGGTATTTGGCGGACAGACAGAAAGCGTTATGGAGCCGGATCCGAAGGATGTGGAAGGCTTCGATGCCTTTCTTCAGAGGTACACAGACGGTCTTGCAATCGAGAGGGTCGCGGTGGATTGCCTGAGGTAGAGACAGATATAGAATAAAAATGGAGTGAGACAGGGCGCCTGCCAGAGCAGAGGACGGACTGCTTTGACAGGCGCCCTGATATTGTACTTCCTGATACGGTTTTTATCAGGCATGCCGTTGTGGCTCTTGATGCATTCTCTGACAGTATATTTCCTGATTTTGCTTTCATTCGGCTTACGGATCCGGCTTCCGCTATGTCAAGGGCAGAAAGGTGGATCTGCTTAGGATAAGTCCGCGATAATCCGCTCCATCTCGTCCCACTTCGCTTCCATATCGGCAACCAGCTTAAGCTGTGTGCGGCACCGGTCGAGATTGTGGCCGGGGCGGTGAATCTTAAAGTAAGTATCCCCTTCGAGGTAATCGGTCAGGAACCGGATTCCGGTCTCTAAGGTCATCATCTTGGCCGCGGCGGGAAGCATTGCGGTCTCGGTCGGAGTCA
>CALWGS010000220.1 GCA_944380155.1 uncultured Lachnospiraceae bacterium | reverse complement strand
AATACCCGTACGCATCACCGTGCCCTGTACGGGCGTGCCGTCCTCTTCGAGAACCGGGTTTACTTCATGCGGATTCTCGGCAGAAGGAATGAGCCGGTCAATGATGGCGATCAGCAGCATTCCTCCGAAAAAGGCAAGCACCGTAAGCCATCCGCCGGTTGCTGCTCCCGTCTGTGAGATGAGAAGCGTCTGTGCTTTGACAAAGATCTCGACCATAGATACATAAATCATAACGCCTGCGGAGAATCCGAGGCTGACCGACAGGAACACCCGGTTGGAACGCTTCGCAAGAAGTGCAATCCCGCTTCCGATTCCGGTGCTGAGCCCGGCAATGAGTGTGAGTATGAATGCAAGAAATAAATTTCCGATAGCTGAGTTCCTCCTTTTAATTAGTAGTTAGTTAATGCTAACTATGAATATATTATACCATTATTAATATGCTGTGTCAAGGAAGGAAGTGAGTCAGAGAGATAACCGTTGTATTTCCGTCTCTTTCCGTGTATAATGAGAACAAAGCAAAGGGAGGGAGATGCCCGGTGGATGAGAAGGTATTTCAGAAACGAATCAAGAAAATTACAATCAGTGTTCTTGTGATCATCACCGTTCTGCTGGCAGGCGTTGCCGTAACCGCGTTTGTCTTTGATCGGCTTCGGGCAGATACGGTTTATTCCCAGATTCGGGAGGAAGCGGAGGAATATAGAATGAATGTTCTAAGAGGTTTGAATTCTGATTTGGAATTGCTGCGCACTCTGGCGGGAATGCTGGATAACGGAGCGGCGCAGGATGAGGGAACTGCCGATCTGACATGTGAGGCTGCGGATCAGGATCGCTTCGTAACGATAGAGTATTATACAAGAAGCGGTGATGGGACTCTGTTCCGGAGAAGTGAGGGAATGGATGAGGAAGTTTCCGCGCAGTCTCTTGGGGACGGGTTTGTGAGCATGCTGGAGAATGCATTTGACGGAGAGGACGCTGTATCGGATACTTATTATGATGAAACGCTGGGAATGAATACATATGCATATGCGGTACCTGTTTGGGACAAAGATGCGGTAGTCGGAGTTCTGACGGCAGAGAGCGGAATGGAGACGATTTCCGATATTCTTGAAGACGTAACGATGTTGAGCGGGCAGGGACACGTCCATCTGATTCGGTTGGATGGCAGTTTTTTAATACCATTTTACAGAGAAAATAACGAGATTATTTCTTCTTTATACGAGATCGATGATATGGATGAAGGGATTAGAACCGGCATAAGCAGCGTCATAGCCGGGGAACAGACCGGGGAGGGGCCGTTCTATTACGAGGGTAAGGATTATTCCGTCTACCTGGAATCGCTGAATCTGAACGGCTGGTATCTGCTCTGCGTAAATTCCATGCAGGGAATCAATGCCTCCCTGTATCAGATGGTTGTTTTGATGAAGGTGATGGCCGGGGTGAGCCTGCTGGTGATTGGTCTTTTGTTTTTCTATGGGTACCGTCTGATTCGGATGTATGACAGAGAGCTGTTCCTGGCAGCCTGTCATGATCCGTTGACCGGAGCCTATAACCTGGATAAGTTCACACGGATGCTGGCTCGGGTTCTGGAGCATTCCGGGGACGGGGCAGTGATGGCTCTGAACATCAGAAAGTTCAAGTTCATTAATGAAATCTTCGGGATGGAGCAGGGAAATCGAATTCTTTGCTTTATCAAGAAGGTGGTGGAGCGGCATCTGGCGGCGGAGGAGTTCTGCTGCCGGGACACGGCGGATTTTTTCTATGTATACCTTCAGGGGAACAGCAGCAGTCTTCTGCGCCAGAGAGCGGAGGAGATGATTGAGGAAGCCGTCCAGATGATCTGTGGGCATGATGTTGGGTATCAGGTTCAGATGTACTGTGGAGTCACGATGATCAGTAAGGCGGATAAGGAGACGGCGGGGGATATTATGACGCATACCATGTTCGCCTTAGCCAAGGCGAAGGAGACGCCGTCCGCCCGGATCTGGTTTTATGATTCCGAGGTTCATAAGCAGGAGCAGCTGGAAAATTATTTGGACAGCCACATGAATCAGGCTTTGCTGGACGGGGAGTTCCGCCTGTTTTTGCAGCCGAAGATGAATCTGCGGAATCACTCGCTCGGAGGCGCGGAGGCTCTGGTTCGATGGGTCACCGGGAACGGGGATACAATTCTGCCGGATCAGTTCGTCCCGATCTTTGAACGGAACGGATTCTGTACCAGACTGGATATGTATATGACAGAGCGGGTGTGTATTCAGATCCGGGAATGGCTGGATCGTGAAATTGAGCCGATTCCCATATCCATCAATCACTCCAAGCTGATGTTTTATGAACCCGATTACATTCAAAAGCTGAATGATCTGATCAGCCTGTATCGAATTCCGGCAAACCTTATCACGCTTGAGATTCTGGAAGGCATGGCGATCGGAAATATTCAGGAGATTAACAATAAGATTCTGCTGCTGCGCAAGATCGGCTTTCGGATGTCAATGGACGATTTCGGAAGCGGATATTCTTCACTGAATGTTCTTGGAAATCTGACGATTGATGAACTGAAGCTTGATAAGAGATTTCTGATGGAAGCATCCGATTTGTACGGGGAACGGCAGAGAGTTGTGATGGAGCAGATCGTGGAGCTGTCCAAACGCCTGCGGATCTCTACGGTGGCGGAAGGTGTGGAGTCTGCCGGGCAGGAGACCTATGTTCAGTCTCTCGGATGTGATTTCGGGCAGGGATATTATTACAGCAGGCCGCTGGAAGCGGAGGAGTTCAACAAACGATATATCGGATAGCGGCAGCGCAAGGGAGCTGCCGCTTTGTTCTGTTCCGGTTCCTGAGGCATCTACCTCTCGTATATGGTATAGCGGTACCGCTTGAGAAGTCCCATGGCGAGCTCTCTGGATGTTTCATCGTAGAACTCAATCCGCAGAACGCCTTCTTCATATTCACGGTTGTGAATAATACCGATATTTTTGATGCTGATATGATTGCTTGCAAGCAGAGTCGCTACAGTTGCGATGGCGCCGGCTTCATCGATGATATCCAGATAGATTTCATAGACTTTCCGGATGGCTCCCTGTCTGCTGTTCGGTATGGAATTCCGGTAAGCGCCCGCCAGGTCAAACATCTGGTACAGTGCGGCGGAATCCCGGGCGGCGAGCGCCTGATCTGCAGCCCGAAGTGTTTCGATGTACTGATTGAGGACCCTGCGGATGCTGTCTGCGTTTGTTAAGCAGATGTTCTCCCACATCTCGGGGGAGGAGGAGGCAATCCGCGTAATATCCTTAAATCCTCCGGCGGCAAGGAGGCGCATCTTATCTGATAAGCTGCCGCTGTTCTTGATGAGGTTGACCAGCTGGGCCGCGATAATATGCGGCAGATGGCTGATGGCTGCCGTGATGGTATCATGCTCCCTGCTGTCAAGGAGAACCGGGAGGGAACCGAAGGATTTCACCAGGGAGAGCATCGTATCTATGATATGATCCGGTGTCTCCTTCGAGGGGGTCAGAATATAGTACGCGTTCTCAAGCAGCATGGCGTAAGAGTTCTCATACCCTGTCTTCTCCGAGCCGGTCATCGGATGTCCCCCGATGAACCTGTTCGACAGGCCGAGCGCTTTGGACGCTTCTTCTATATTGCTCTTCACACTGCCCACATCGGTCAGAACACAGTCCTGTGAGAGGATTGGCTTCAGCAGAGAGAGGTATTCGATGTTCTTCCTTACGGGAGCGCACAAAAATATGATCCCGCAGGAGGAGAAGTCCGCCAAATCTTCCGTTATATCATCGAGGACTCCGTCCTTCCTTGCGAGCGCAAGTCCGGACGGGGTGCCGTCCTTGTGGTAGTTGTAGGCAATCAGCCTTGGGGACGGGGTCCTTTGCTTCAGCGCGCGGGCAATGGAGCCGCCGATTAATCCAAAGCCGATAAAGCCGATTGTGGTATCAAACATAGGCTGCCTCCCGTTCTTATGAAAGGTGTCTGCCCATCAGGGCGGAAAGCGGCCTTAATTCTCCGCACAGATCTTCGAACTGCGGGAAGGTCAAGGACTGCGGGCCGTCAGAGAGCGCGCAGGAGGGGTTCGGATGCGTCTCAATCATCAGTCCGTCCGCACCGGCCGCGACAGCGGCCATGGCCAGGGGCTTCACAAGGCTGCGGATTCCGCCTGCATGGCTGGGATCCACGATAATCGGAAGGTGGCTGCGTTCCTTGATGATGGGAACGGCGCTGATATCAAGTGTATTCCGGGTGGCGGTCTCGAACGTCCGGATTCCGCGTTCGCACAGAATCACGTTCGGATTGCCCTCGGACATAATATATTCGGCGGCATTGAGCCATTCGTCAATAGTGGCGGCAAGTCCGCGCTTCAGCAGAACCGGCATACCGGTCTTGCCGGCTTCCTTAAGAAGGTAGAAGTTCTGCATATTCCGGGCTCCGATTTGGAGGATATCCACATATTTGACAGCCGCCTCAATCGCGTGCAGGCTGGTCACTTCACAGACAACGCACAGTCCGCTTGCCTCCTTCGCTTCTTTCATATAGCGGAGTCCCTCCTCTTCCAGTCCCTGGAAGGCATAGGGAGAGGTCCTCGGCTTATAGGCTCCGCCGCGGAGAATCTGCGCACCGGCCTTCTTGACCGCGAGGGCGGTTTCTATCAGC
>CALWGS010000219.1 GCA_944380155.1 uncultured Lachnospiraceae bacterium | reverse complement strand
TTGTATGCGGTGTATTTACCGGGATCTGCATGATAACCGGAGGCGCGAATCTTCTGAGGAAGAAGTCAGAGATTTTGTTCTGAATGTTTGAATTTTATATTCTGATCCTGATAAGCTGTCAAATAAGGAGGGCGTTGGGCTCCCCTGTTTGACAGCTTTCTTTTGCAAAAGAAAAGTTGCCGAGTCAGAGTGGTACAGGAAAATCCTGGGGTTTTCTGATAAATCCGGGTTCTTGGCAAGCGGATGTTTCGTTAGTTTCAACAAATTTGAGATTATTAATTTGGAGATATCAAGAACTAAAAATACTTTACAAAAGGCGAAAAATAGAGTAAAATCAATATATCATTTAATAATTGCTGGTTCATCTGAAGTTCCGTTTTTCGTACACCGGTTGGATACCGGTTCTTAGTTCCGTTTATTATCAGATCAGGGGGGCCGTGCCTGCGGCCGCAAAGGAGAGAGAAGTATGATTGTATTTTTGGGTTGTGAAAAAGAGGGGGATTTTTCTGCCAATCTGGCCGCGATCACGATGATGGAAGCGCTTGCCGGCAGGCGTGCGGCCGTGATTGAGAATCATATCAGGGGAAGATACGCGGGCAGGTGTCTGATTGAGGATTATATTCGTTCTCTGGAATATCATAATGCCTATGTCTATAAGGGACGCGGGACGCCCAAGCTGCCGAACGGCTGCCGTCTTGTCGATGTATGGAATCAAAGCCTGTTTTATATTGCGCAGGAGTCGTATGCGAATGACTGGCTGTTTGAGCATGAGTTCGGCAGATTTCTGCCTTATCTTAATGATATGGAACGATACTGCGAGATTCTGTATGTCGGAGTGGAGAAGAATGCGGAGAGCTCCCGGATGCTTCTCGAGAATGCGAAGATTTTTATTCTGAATATCAGGCAGATTCCTGAAGCGTTGGAGGAATATCTTGAGACCTGGAGCGCTTATGTGGAGAAGACATTTTTCCTGATTGCGGATTACAGGAAGGATGTTGTTCCCGACAGAACCCGGATCATCAGGCGTTACGGAATTGACAGGGGGCGGATCGCAGTGCTGCCCGCAAGTGAGGAATTCTATCGCATGGCCGGGCAGGGGGAAGCGGTGCGATTCATGCTTCACTCCGTCCGGTGCTCGAACAGGGCAAGGCAGTATCCGTTCATTCGGGGGCTTAAGGACGCACAAAAGCGGATTGTCCGAATGATGGAGGAAAGAGAGGGCGGATATGCGAAGGAGGCTTAAAAAATCCACAAAGCGTTTCATTGCGGCGGCGGCGGGAGTCCTTACAGCCGGCTTTGGGGCCGCGGCGGGCGCGAGATTCTTTATTGTCAGGGAGCAGCTGCGGGCGGACAGCGAGATTGCCGCGATCCAAAGCCTGCTCGAGGAACATACGAGATATGTGTATGAGACGGCGTGCGAGGTGAGAAAGGGGGAGGTCCTGGATGAAAATAATACGCGGGTGGTGAAGGCGTATTCCTCCATGCCGGAGGGGGAATATCTGACGGCGGAGGATATGGGCCGCTGTATCCTGATAGACGCGGCGGAAGGGGTTCACCTGCTTAAGAACATGACCGCTTCCTCCGAGGAGGCGGATCCGCTGCGGGAAGTGGAGTGTGAGGCGATTCTCCTGAATGAGAACAGACAGGAGCATGATGTTGTCGATATCCGGATCCGCTACCCAAACGGAGAGGATTATATTGTTCTGGCGAAGAAGGAGCTGCGTCATTTAAGCGACGAGGTAAGGGATCGGTGTTATATCCGGTGTGAGGAGGAGGAGATCGCAAGGCTGTCGGCCTCTTACGTGGATGCGATACTGTATGAGGGAGCCTGCCTGTATACGGTGCGGTATCTGAATCCTTCGCTGCAGGAGGCGTCCGTTGTTACCTATATCCCGACCCTGGGAGCGCTTGAGGCTATGAGGAATAATCCCAATATCGTATCGGAGGCTTCTTATGAGCTGATGCTCCGGAACCGGATCGGACTGGAGGAGAGGCTGAACGGAGAGAGCGGGGAGTATGCTTCCTGGCAAAGTCTGGCAGAGCAGGCGGGGAATTACGGGATGGGAGAAGAGGACGGGTATACGGAGAATGGAGAGTAGCAGATTGGGAGGACGAAGGAGAATGGAGGAAATAAAGAATGGAAAAGACAAAGAGGGGATCCAGGTCGGATTCTTCGGAATCGAGAAGTATGAGCTGCTGCTTTACCTGTCCAGGATTCTCAGACAGCTTGGGTTAAGTGTGCTGCTGGTCGATTATTCCGAGAACGGAGCACTGTCTGCGGGAATTCCGGTCTGGGAGGAGTTCGGCGAAGCGGGACGGGAGGAGATGACCGCGGAGAACGCGCCGTACCAGACGGCGGTGGATTACTGCGGAATCCATTTTCTAAGGGAGCTTATGGTGGGACCGTCGGTCAGAAGCCGGTATGACTGTGTGCTGATTGATTTTGGGTTCGATCTGGAGCATCCGGCGGCTGCGGAATGCAGGGCTGCCGTAATCGTGTCCGATCAGCAGATTCACAATATCCGCAGGCTGAGGCGGCCGAAGCTGTGGGAGAGATTTCGGGTCTATGCGGTGCTTAAGGATCTGTGTCCCTGCCGCATTACCCCGGATTATATCCTGGAGGAGATGGGGCTTAAGGTGGAGGAGGGGCGCAGATATGCGGTCTATCAGGATGCGTGGGATACCAAGTGCAGGATCAGCTGCCAGTACAGTAAGCTGAGCCCATTCGTGCGGATATCAAGAGAGTACAGGGATTTTCTGAAGAATATTACCAGGGATTTGTTCCCGGATTTTTCGAAAAGTGAGGTGGATCGGGCATTTCGGGCCGCGGAGAAGGGGGAATGCTAAGGTGAAGGCGGTATTTTGGAGTTGTGTCCCGGGGCAGGCAGGCGTGACGGCGGGAATGCTTGCGGCCGGATTTGCCGCTTCGTTATTTTCGGGACAGAGCGTGTACTTCCAGCGGGCGGATGTCTGGTCGGAGGGCCTGGAAGAGGTGCT
>CALWGS010000218.1 GCA_944380155.1 uncultured Lachnospiraceae bacterium | reverse complement strand
CCAGTTATTATTTCTGGACTTTCTCTTATCCGTCGAATTTTATAGAATTTTAGAAGTTTCTTCTCACTAAATCACAAAAAAGCCGCCTTGATTCTCTCTCTGGAACCTTTGTATCTCCGACTCTTTTTTAATATTTACGTAATATATTTCGCAAATTATTGCGATGGTTTTACAGGCATATAAATTTTTGAAACATTCAAAAAAATGCTGTTATTTTCGCAGGTTTTGTGTTACACTATACGTATGTTTTTCTTCTTCCATTTTCATAATGACGGAGCGGACATGCGAACGTGCCCGCATCCTGCACGAAAGAAAGCCAGACAGCTCACTGCCTGGCTTTCTTTCGTGTATTCTTTTCCCATATTCCTCGTCTTCCCCTCTTCCCTCCGGGCTTCAGCAGCGCCTGTGACGCGGCAAGCAGCCCCGCCGCAATTCCGGCCTGAAGGATCATGCTGATTGGGAACCAGTTCCTGACAATGAAGTCCCCGACAGCACCTGTCTGCTCCAGACACCCCATGATGAGGGCCGCTTCGCCCACCTGTCCGTAAATCATGGCCGCGAAGGTCAGCAGCGGATTCACCAGTAAAATGAATACGAACGGGCCAATCGAGACGTTGTAATAAGTATAGAGCGACAGGATCCCGTAGTATTGTTCCGTGTCCAGGCTCTTTACAATGCCGACCGCACCCACGGCGGCGATGGTGCCGAACAGCAGGACGAACAGCGCCAGATAAGAAGATACGGTCGCTGCCGTTGTCTTCCGGCAGAGGACGGAGAAGAAGATACCGATGCTCCCTATATAGATAGAAGTAACAAAGATCAGAAGCATAAACTGCATCAGATCAGGCAGCGTAACACCTCCTACCGAGAAGACAATGGCAAGGATTGGCAGAGCTGATATCATCAGGAGCAGGATCAGGCTGAGCGAGGAGGCCAGCTTGCCAAGGATTAGCTGGAAGGTGGTCAGCTTCGTCGTCAGCAGAATATCTAATGTCTGCTTCTCCCTCTCTCCCGCAATGGTTCCCGCAGTCAACATCGGGGTAATCAGAAGAATTAACGTGAATTCAATGCCTGTCATAATAGAATAAATTGACAGAATATCAGAATAATCCACCACGGAGGCATACCGCCTGCCTCCTTCAAAAGTAACATAGAAGGCAAACAGTCCGAACAGCAGCATCAGACTGTTATAGACCAGCAGAATGACTGCCGTCCTGGGCATCCTGGCGCTTTGCTTGAGCTCCTTCTTATATACCGGATTAATATGAAGCTTCTTCCCCCATCTACACTTCGGCATGCTGATCCCCTCCTTCCGTCAGCCGCAGGAACAGTTCTTCCAGGTTCCCTTCCTCTCTGCGATACGAAGAAATCATCGCTCCCGCGCGAATCAGCTGTGCCAGCAGATCCGCCTCTTCCTCAGCGCCTCCGTGAAAAATCACCGAAACACTGTTCCCGCGGCTCGCAATATTCTGCGTAAGCGGGTTCTCCTTGAGCACCCTCATCCCTTCCTCCTGTCCGGAGGTAAACTGCATGACAAGCGGATTCGATGCGTTGAACCGCGACATAATCTGCTCTACCGTTCCCTTGACCACCATCTTTCCTTCCTCAATAATTCCGATACTGGTACACATCTCCGCGAGATCCGGAAGAATATGGGAGCTTACAATGATCGTCCGCCCCTCCGCGCTTAACTGGCGCAGGATCTCTCTCAGCTCATATCTGGCCCTTGGCTCCATCCCCGAGGCGGGCTCATCCAGAATCAGAATCGGCGGATCATGAATCAGCGCCCTGGCCAGACACAGGCGCTGCTTCATGCCTCTGGAAAGGTGATCGACATAAGCATCCGCCTTGTCCGACAGTCCCATGTGATCCAGCAGCTCATACAGATATTCCCTGGCCCCGTGTCCTTCCATGCCGTAGATGGAGGCATAGAATTCCATATACTCCATGACCTTCAGATTATCATAGACGCCGAAGAAGTCCGGCATATATCCGATTTTCTCTTTCCAGCTTCCCGTTCCGGACACAGCCGCTTCCCCGTCAATCCACATCTCACCGCTCTCATAGGGCAAAAGCCCGGCCAGAATCTTCATAGTTGTTGTCTTCCCCGCACCGTTCGGGCCTACGAATCCGAAGAGCTCTCCCTTGTCAATTTGCAGACTCAACCCGTTCAGCGCCGGGAAGGAACCATAATACTTGACCATCTGTTCTATCTTAATCATGGGAAGCCTCCTTTTCATAAGAGAGGTAAGGCAGCGTCATATAGCGGCTTGCATAGGCAGGATCCTTTCTGTACTGCACCGTAAGCGTATTGCTCTCATCCAGATAGACTTCTACGTTATTGAGCCGGCCCGGGGTATCATCCGAGAAGGCAAGATCGTACCTGCCCGTAATCCGGTTCAGAACATAGATCTCTCCCGTGAATCCGTTCAGTGTCTCGGTGGAATACTCTGGATTCATGATAGAGGTATATAAGACGGATGTGATCTCATCCTCCTGCGGAAAATGATATTCCACCGTCAGAATATCCGAATCCAGCGAACGATAGTAATAAGTATTATCATATTCTCCGTCAAGAATCTCCATATATGGATCAATCACGGGCACATACTCCCGATCATCCTGTGTATAATTCACCTCTACCGGAAGCGCAATCATAGTCAGACCGCTGATATTCTCCTCTCTCAAGGCATCCCGCAGCACATTTCCGCTGCCCGCTTCCTCCGTAAATCCAATCAGCCAGCTCTGATCCGTCCGGTACACATGGCGTTCCAGAAAATACTGCAGCAGAGTGTACCTGCGTATCGCCTCCTCCCCCGATGCCGCTCCGGATCCCTGTGAGATCCCGTCCATAATCTCATTCATACTAAGCAGATCCATCGTTCCCAGGAATACGGTCTGCTCCGCCTCAAGCGCCGCGCTCTGACCGCTCGTCAGCTCTCCGACATAGCTCAGGAACTGAGATCCCAAAAACACAACATCCGTTAAATCATAGACCGTCCGATTCGTCACGCTTCCCGAGAGCCCCTCTGCCGTCAGCACCGGCCCCGCGCTCTGCGCCCCGTCAAGAAGTCCTTCTCCGCCCGGAGTCTGATAGGCCGATGTATAATACGCTCTGGTAAAGGCCGGATACATCGAAAGCGTCAGCTCCGTTAGATCCCCCTGCAGTACGGTTCTGTTATGATAGGTTGTCGAATCCGGATAGAAGTCCCATTCCTCCTCATAAGCCAGTCCTGTATTATAATAATTCGGAAACGTCCCGCGCCGGACCTCCACTACCTCCGCATCGGAAGAAAGAAGCACCCTCTCGGTTCTGCTGCTCGGCGTCAGAACGCTAAAGTAGACATTTCCCTGTGCCTGATCCTCGGAATCGTACTGAATCAGATTCACATAACTGACATAGGCCCCGTCAATTCTTGTCGCGCCGCCCATGGCATAGACAATCAGAGTTACCACAACCGCTCCCGCAGGGATGATCCACCACAGATGGATACACCGATCCTTCTTCTTAAGAACTAGATAAAGCACCAGACCAATGAGCAGGACATAACAGCCGAGCACCAGCGCGTACCGGCCGCTCTGCGGCATCTTGGAGTCATCCACATAGGCGGCAGAATCATACAGCCAGTAATCCGCGGTGCTGCCGTACAGCTCCGAAGACAGCCTGCTCTTTCTCTGTCCGCTCAGCTGATCCTTCAGCACGGCCGCCTGCGCGTACCATACCAGATTCTCTTCTATCCGCATCCTGCCGCCCGTCCCAAGCTCGATGGCGGCGATCACAACCGTTCCCTGGCCGCAGTCCTTCCGGTACAGCAGCGGCATACCGTCCTGCTCCAGGATCCCGCTCGATCCCTCATAGCGGATCCGGTTCGCCGGCACATACGGCGCGATCACCATGAGCTCATGGATCTCCCGATCCGCCAGCACGGAGGCCGGAATATAATTCCCGTACAGGACCTTCGCCAGACCGTCATCCTCTTCTTCCTCTCCGGAATCAGCCGGTGCGCCGGTTCCGCCCTGATACAGACTGTCCGCCAGAATCGCCTTCATACTGATCAGCTGATCCGTCCTGGAGTCTTCAAATGCCGTAATAGCAGAGCACAGCCGCGCCAGCTTCTCTGCATCATCCAGTTCATAGTCCAGGGATATCCCGCCCGTTTCCAGAACCGACGCTTCGCCGAAGGCTTCCCCGAATCCTTCATAGGAATCAAGCCCGTAAGCGCCCGTCCCGAACACCAGCGTACCTCCCCGCAGAGTCCACTGAATCAGGGCGGTCCTCGCTTCGTCCGCGATCAGAGAAGCATCGATGCCGTCCAGAATGATCAGATCGAACAGATCGTATCCATATAGATTCTCCGGCAGCGACTGCTCATTCAGCCGGAACACCTTCCCGCCCATATACTCCAGATAATCATAAGTTCCATCCGATGCGATCACTCCGATCACACAGTTCTCTCCATAATTCAGAATGTCCGGAACAATCCGGCACCCGGCCGCCTCCTCCCCGTCCACCTCAAGCGTAACCGTGATATCGGTAATCTCGGTGTATGCAGCTACCGGAATGGTATACTCCATCCGTCCCGACGCCTCAAGCTCTACCGCAAGCTCATATTCCAGCGTGTCCGGCTCCCCTGTCGCAAAAACCGCACTCAGCGTGCCTTCGAATCCGGGGCCCTCATTCTCAAGTGTCACAGAAAGATTAAAATAGCGCCCGTATCTGGCCTGATTATCCAATCCGTATGTCACCGACATGGTAATTCTTCCGTTCGCTCCCTCTGCCTTCGCCGGATTCGTTCGAAACAGCAGCGGGATTCCAAGACACAGCGCCGCTGCCAGCATCATCACCGGAATTCTTCGCCGCCCCGCTCTTCTCATATCCTATCACCGTCCCTGTTCTTCTGCTTTAAGCGGCAGCATAACGGTAAATACCGTGCCGTCAAAATCACTCTTTCCTTCTATCGTTCCATGGTGCAGCTCCACAATGCTGCGCGCAATTGCAAGCCCTAAGCCGGAGCCCCCGGTATCGCTGCTGCGGGAATTCTCAACCCGATAGAACCGATTGAAAATATAAGCCATATCCTCCGGCGGTATCAGCTCTCCGAAATTCGTCACCGCAACCCTTGCCTGATTCGCCTCCAGCCCCAGCTCAATCTTGATATTCTTGCCCGCAGCGCCGTACTTCACGGCATTCCCAATCAGATTGGCAAAGGCTCTTGCAAGCTGATCCCCGTCCGCCTCGATCACGATAGAGGGCGCGGACGTTACGAATTCACATTCCAGGTGATTATCCTGGAAGCTCGGATAGAACTCATCCAACAGCTGCTCCATCATCTTCACCAGATCAATACTCACAATATTCAGGCGAATCTCCCCCGAAGTCAGCTTGGTGAACGAGAACAGATCCTCAATCAGCTTCTCCAGTCTCTTCGACTTGCTGTAGGCAATCGAAAGATACTTCTGCCTGGTCGCTTCATCAACGGAACCGGCCGCAGCCAGATCCAGATACCCCAGAATCGAAGTCAGCGGCGTGCGCAGATCGTGCGCCACACTCGTAATCAGCTCATTCTTCGTGTTCTCCGTTCTCCTCTCCGCCTCCATCAGCCCCCGGATCCCGTCTGCCATACTGTTCAGTCTCTGCGCGATCAGCCCCAGCTCATCCCGGCTCCGGACCTCAATCCGGCTCTCGAAATCGCCGGTCGAAATCCGGTCGATTCCCTTGCCGATCTCCTCCAGAGACACGGAGAACTTCCTTGTCAGCAGCATGAAATACAGGACAAATAACAGAATTCCCACCGCAATTCCTGCGGCCGCCATGCCGATGAAGACCTCCGGATTCCAGGAGGACTCCGCCGCAGGGCAGCGGGGCGAATTCTGGTACAGCTGCCCTGCATTCATATCATTCATGGGAATCGCCTCCTGACTCATGACAGACAGGTTCCCCGCGCCTGTCGGTTGAAGCATCCTGTAAATCAGCCAGGTAATCCCGAACATGGCTGCCTCTGTCAGCAGAGTATACAGAATAGCGAACAGACCACACAATACAATCTCAAACCGAAAGCTCCTGAATAGATCCTTACTTCTCAATCTTGTATCCAACTCCCCACACTGTCTTAATAATCTGCGCATTCCTGGAATCCATCTCTATCTTCTCGCGCAGCCTCCTGATATGAACCATAACAGTATTATTCGCTTCATACATCTTCTCGTTCCAAACCCGTTCGAAGATCTCATCCGTACTGAATACTCTCCCCGGATTCGACGCAAGCAGATACAGAATATCGAACTCAATCGGCGTCAGCTTAACCTCTCTGCCATAGGCCAGCACTCTGTGGTTCTCCTTGTTAATATTTAAGTGATTCACCGAAATCTCCTTCTCTGTCTTCTCGAAGGATCCCGGATTGAACTTCATATACCTCCTGAGCTGGGACTTGACCCTTGCTGTCAGCTCCAGAGGGTTGAACGGCTTGATCACATAATCGTCCGCGCCGGTCCCCAGACCGATAATCTTATCGATATCCGCCGACTTCGCGCTCAGCATGATAATCGGAACCGTACTGGTCTCCCGAATCGCCTTACACATGGAGAGCCCGTCCATTCCCGGCATCATGATATCCAGAATCACCAGCTTAATATCCTCCTTCTCCAGAATCTCAAGCCCTTCCCTGGCATTGAATGCCTTGAACACCCTATAGCCGTCGCTCACCAGATGGATCTCCACCAGCTCCGCGATCTCCCTGTCATCATCCACTACCAATATACCGGTCTGCTCCATAGACGTTCCCTTCCTTCCCTGCATATTCTTGATTCTGATCTTAACATACCCCCTTCACAAAAGTCCTTACTTTTTTCTTACGTTTGCTTAAGCTTGACGGACACATACAAAAAAAGAACGGCATACACAGCATGGACCGTGTTCCGTTCCCTTTCCGAGCAGTACTGTAAGCCGGGTTCTGTATTCGATAATCATCTATCTAGTCCATACGTTACCGCATGGATCAAGCGGCCTACCCGAAAGCACGACGGGCCGCCGTATCGCTTTCCATTTGGCCTTGCTTCGGGTGGGGTTTACACAGCCTCCCCTGTTACCAGGGAAGCGGTGGTCTCTTACACCGCCATTCCACCCTTACCGGGAGCTGCTCCCGGCGGTTTCTTTTCTGTTGCACTTTCCTTAGAGTCACCTCCACCGGACGTTATCCGGCACCCTGCCCTGTGAAGCCCGGACTTTCCTCACCCGCGGGATCCCCGCGGCCGCGATTATCTGTACTGCTCACGGTAGTATATCTTAACACGCGGACGCACTCTTGTAAACCGGTAACCGCAAATATTTTTCCGGAAAATCTACACATGAAAGCAGCTGCCCCCGATAAATTCCCTTAAGATAGAATTCTTCGGGATATCCTCACTGCTGACCCCCAGAAAATAATCCAGGAACTTTAACAGGCGCTTTGCCTCCAGATATTCCGGACAGTCCCTCTCGATTCCGAACAGAAGCGGCTCCGCGTATTGCTTGAGCACGGCCAGCTCATAGATCAGGGCTGAATTGAACATCTCGTCGGCATCCTCCTGAAACGGAAAGATATTCGACTCCTCTCCCTTGCGCACCGAGGGCCACATGGAAATGGTTCTGCGCGCGGATGTCCCCCTCGTCCTCGCATCCCGGACCATCCGGCGGATCAGGCGTCCGTCCGTTGTCGGGATCCGGTTGTGTTCATCCACATTCAGCTGCGTAAGCGCGCTGATGTAGACCTTGAACTTGCTCTGTGCGGGCAGACTGTGAGACAGCGCATCGTTCAGCCCGTGAATTCCCTCGATAACCAGGATATCATCCGGTCCAAGCTTCTTATAGTTCCCTTTATACTCTCGCATTCCGGTTCGGAAGTTAAAGCTCGGCAGCCCGATCTCCTCGCCGTTAAGCAGCCGGATCATATCTTGGTTGAACAGATCAATGTCAATCGCGCCCAGGCTCTCAAAATTGTAGCTGCCGTCCTCATCCTTCGGCGTATCCTCCCGGTTCCGGAAGTAATCGTCCACCGCAATCGGGTGCGGGCGGAATCCGTAATTCTTCAGCTGAATGGATAAGCGATGGGAGAACGTTGTCTTGCCGGAGGAAGACGGTCCCGCGATCATAATGAACTTCTTGCCGCCCTCCTCCCGGATTCTTTCCGCGATTGCGGCAATCCTCTTCTCCTGGAACGCCTCCTGCATCAGGATCAATTCATTCATATTTCCTCTTGTAATCTCGTCATTGAGCGCCCCGACCGTATCAATTCCAAGCGATCTGCCCCATTGATTGGACTGCTGAAGGACGTTATAGAACTTCCGGCACGGCACGAACTGCGGCACCTTCTTCGGATTCTTCTTCTGCGGCAGCATCAGCACAAGCCCGTCCTCATAAGGGAAAATGTCAAAATACCGGAGCATGCCGGTGGAGGGCGGCATATATCCGTAATAATAATCCTCGAACCCTTCCAGCCGGTAGAGGTTGGTTCTTGATACCCGGCGGTATTTGAACAGCTTCTCCTTATCATACATCCGGTACTGGTGGAACAAAGACAGCGCGTCATCGGTATGAACGGAGCGCTTCTCGAACGGGATATCCGCCGACACAAGCCGATGCATCTCTTCCCGGATCCGGGCGGTCAGCTCTTCATCGACCGTAACATCGCCGTCCAGCTCACAGTAATATCCGCCTCCAAGGCTGAACTCCACCCGGACCCGTTTCAGCTTTGCCGCATCTACACAGGTATAGACCGCTTTGACCAGCATGAATATCATGCCCCGGACATAGGTTCTGTTCCCATCGGCATCCGCCGTCGTTACAAAGGAGAGCTCACAGTCGGATTCCGCCTCCTTTGAGAGTTCCCGAAGCGTCCCGTCCACCAGCACCAGAATGATATCCTCCGGATAGTCCTTCTGATATTCCCTGCTGATTTCAAGATAGGTTGTGCCCTTCTTAAATTCTCTGGTTCTGTTGTTCACTGTCACACGAATTCTGTCTTCCATTCCCATCCTCCCAGTCTTTCCACATTGCCAGCGCCTCCCGGATATCGGCCAGCTTCTCCTCAATTCTCGCAAGAGCCTCTGCCCCGTTCTTTGTCTGCCCGGACAATCCCGACCGGATCTGCACGGCTGCCGCTTCTTCCTTCAGCAGGAACTGCCGCAGGACCGGATCCCTGCGGTTAAGAAGCGGCCTGCCGAACCGATCTCCCAGTCTGTCGTCCGACGGATCCGGGATCTCCTCTGCCTTCACCGCATGGATTGCGGTATAATACTTGCCGTCCTCCGTGCACATCGCTTCCTCCGCGATCCGGTATCCGCTCTCCCGTATGTACCGGCGCACCGGCAGAATCTCCGACTGCGGCTGAAGAATCCACTCATCCGCTGCGCGCGCTGTCTGCATTGACTCGGAAAGAATCCGAATCATAAGCCTTCCGCCCATTCCCGCGCACAGGATTGTATCCGCCTCCCCGCACTTCAACTCCTGAATCCCGTCCGAACGCCGGACTTCAATCTGATCCGCACAGCCATACTGCTTGATATTCTTCCTCGCCCGTTCAAGCGGCCCTTCATTGACATCCATGGCAATGACCCGTCCTGCAATCCGGTTCAACACCAGATAAATGGCCATATAAGCGTGATCACAGCCCACATCCGCCGCCGCACAGCCTCTTCTTACAAAATCCGCCGACATCTGCAGCCGCTTTGACAGCCGGATTCCTCCTCTCTGCATCTGATCACTCATCCAGGAAATCCTTCAGCTTTCTTGAGCGGCTCGGATGTCTCAGCTTCCTGAGAGCCTTGGCCTCGATCTGGCGGATTCGCTCTCTTGTAACGTTGAATTCCTTCCCGACCTCCTCCAGCGTCCTTGCCCTTCCGTCATCCAGCCCGAAGCGCAGGCGCAGAACCTTCTGCTCTCTGTCAGTCAATGTTCCCAGCACATCCACCAGCTGTTCCTTCAACAGGGTGAACGCCGCGGCCTCTGCGGGAACCGGAAGATTATCGTCCGGAATGAACTCTCCGAGATGAGAGTCATCCTCTTCTCCAATGGGCGTTTCCAGGGAAACCGGCTCCTGGGATATCTTCTGAATCTCCCTGACCCGTTCCACCGGAAGATTCATCTCCTTCGCAATCTCCTCCGGATACGGCTCCCGTCCCAGCTCCTGAACGAGCTGGCGCTGTACGCGCACCAGCTTATTAATGGTCTCCACCATATGCACCGGAATCCGAATCGTCCTTGCCTGATCCGCAATCGCCCGCGTAATCGCCTGGCGGATCCACCAGGTCGCGTAGGTGCTGAATTTATAACCTTTATGATAATCGAACTTCTCCACCGCCTTAATCAGGCCGAGATTCCCTTCCTGGATCAGATCCAGGAACTGCATCCCGCGTCCCACATAACGCTTGGCAATGCTGACCACCAGCCTGAGATTTGCCTCCGCCAGCCTCTTCTTCGCCGCGGGATCCCCCTCTTCCATCTTCTGGGCAAGAACAACCTCCTCGTCCGGCGTCAGCAGCGGCACCTTGCCGATCTCTTTCAGGTACATCCTGACCGGATCATCCGTTCCGATTCCCTCGGGAACATTCAGCAGGTCCGGATCATCCAGATTAATCTCCTCCGTCTCCTCTCCGGCAAGATAGGAATCATCCATGTCCGGCACCTCATCCGCCGCGGATCCCGGCATTCTCAAGACGTCGACATTATTGGCTTCCAGGAATTCATAGATCCGTTCAATCTTATCCGGATCGATTTCCATATCCGCGAAGAAATCGTTGATCTCCTGGTACTCCAGCATATTTTTCTTTTTCTTCGCATAGGCCAGCAGCTGTTTTAATTTCTCATGAAATTTCGCCATATTTTCATCCATAACATCATCCATCCTTTTCGTAGTATATAGTCTAACCATTTTTCAGGGAGATATGCAGTTTTCGCAGATTCGCCTGTTCCATGATAATTCTCTGCAGTGCCTGTCCGTCCCCGCTCTCAGCCGCGCGTCTGCTCTCGGCGTCCAGGCTGTTCTTCTTAATCCGGTAAACCGTCTCGGCCAGCGCCTTCTCCCTTCCCCGGCCGCTCAGTTCTCCAAGGCTTGCCGAGAACAGCTCTGCCGCCTGCGCCTGCTCCTCTTTGCTCTCAAATCGGCTGATCAGATCCGCCGGGCGCAGCGGACCTCCGGACTCGCACTGTCTGAATGCCATCTCGGCCACCTCCCGGCACAGTCCTTCCGTGAAGTCCTTCGGGCTGATGATTTCCCGAATCCGCCCGAACAGTTCCCCGTCCTCTGCCAGCCAGGTCAGCAGCAGACTCTGGGACTGCATCATCCCTTCCCTTGCCTTATCCTTCTTCGTATTCTCCTGTCTCCTCTCCCTCCTGTCCGATCGTATCACAACACTCTGCATCGCCCCCTGCCTGTTGACCAGCCTGCGAAGGTTGTCATAACTCACCTGATACCTTCTCGCGATCGCTTCCATATAATTGTTCCGTTCCAGCTCCTCTGTAAATACGAGCAGCTTCTTTGCGATTTCATTAAAGAACCGGGTCTTCTCCTCCGGATCCTCGAGATTGAACTGCTCTCTTAACACATCAATTTCAAAATAAAAGCTGTTCACCGCTTCCTGTATCCGCTTTCCGAACGCCTCGGCGCCCAAAGCCTTGATGAATTCATCCGGATCCTTGTACGGCTTCATGTTAATTACCTTCGCCGTAAGCCCTGCCTCCCTCAGAATCGGGATCGCGCGCAGCGCGGCCTTAACGCCCGCCTCATCACTGTCATAGGTCAGATAGACCTCTTTGGCATACCGCGACAGCAGTGCGGCCTGAAGCCCTGTGAACGCGGTTCCGAGAGACGCCGCCGCATTGGTGAAGCCTGCCTGGTGCAGTGCAATGACATCCATATAACCCTCACAGAGAAGAATCGAATTCTTCCTGCTCTGCCTGGCGTAATTCAATCCATACAGGCTGCGGCTCTTATCGAAGATCGGGGTCTCGGGGGAATTCAGGTACTTCGGCATTCCGTCTCCCATCACTCTCCCGCCGAATCCGATGACTCTGTTGTTCACATCCATAATCGGAAACATCACGCGGTTCCAGAACTTATCGGCCGCTCCCCGTTTCTCATCCACAGTAATTAACCCGGACTTCACCAGAAGCTCATCGGGATACCCCTTCCCCTTCAGATAGCGATACAGCTCATTCCCCAGTCTGCCCGCATACCCCAGGCCGAAATGCGCGATTGTCTGATCCGTAAGACCCCGCCCGGTCAGATAGCTCCAGGCATTCCCGCCCCTCTCCGACTTCAGCTGATAATAATAATACCTTCCCGCCTCCTTATTCACCTCCAGCAGCCGGCTCCTTAAGTCGGCCTGCCGCCTTGCTTCCGCTGAATACTCTTCCTCCGGAAGCCGGATGCCTGCCCGCTCCGCCAGCACCTTCAATGCTTCTGCAAATGTATAATTTTCATATTCCATCAAAAAAGTAAAGACATTTCCGCCCACGCCGCATCCGAAGCAGTGATACATCTGCTTCGTGCCGCTCACGGAGAAGGATGGCGACTTCTCATTGTGAAACGGGCACAGACCCATATAATTCGCCCCTGACCGCTTCAGCCTGACGTATCCTCCGATCACATCAACAATGTCATTTCTTTCTCTGACCTCTTCTACCAGTTCTTCCGGATAATACATTCCGCTCTCCATTCCTTCTATGTTAATAGATCCCCCATGCGCTTGGAATCATGATTTCGCGAAACTTCATCGTCGCATACCGATCTGTCATTCCCGCGATATAATCGCAGACTACTCTCTCCGCCTCTTCCCCCCTCTGTGTAATCAGAACCCGATACTCCTCCGGGAGCTTTCCCGTATCCTTCCTATAATATTCATACAGCTGCTCCACCATTCCTTCCGCCTTCGATTCCTCCCCTTTCGCGGTCGGATTCGTATAGACATTCTCAAACATATACTGCCTCAGCCTGTGCATCGCATCGGCAATCTCCTGTGACATTCTGATATCCGTGCAATCCCTGCTTTCCCGAATCACATCATGGATAATCGTATTAAGCATTTCTCTGCGGGTCCTGCCGAATACCTCGCGGAATTCCTCCGGCATCCCATCGCGAATGATATGCGCCCGCACCGCATCGTCAATATCGTGATACAGATACGCAATCTTATCAGACAGTCTTACAATCTTCCCTTCTAACGTTGCCGGATTCCCGCTTGTCTTATGATTCAGGATTCCATCCCTGACCTCCCAGGTCAGATTCAGCCCCTTCCCGTGCTTCTCTAAGAGCCGGACGACCCGGATGCTCTGCTCGTTGTGCCGGAATCCGCCCGGACACACCCTTGCAAGTGCCCTCTCCCCCGCATGTCCGAAGGGAGTGTGTCCAAGATCATGGGCCAGGGCGATTGCCTCGGTCAGATCTTCGTTCAGCCGAAGCGCCCGTGCAATGGTTCTCGCATTCTGCGCCACCTCAAGCGTGTGGGTCAGCCGCGTCCGGTAATGATCCCCCTCCGGAGCCAGGAACACCTGTGTCTTATCCTTCAACCGCCGAAATGACTTGGAATGAATCACCCGATCCCGATCTCTTTGGTAACACATCCGGATATCGCAGGGAGCCTCCTCCCTTTCCCTGCCTCTCGAACAATCGCTGAATGCCGCATGAGGACTGAGCACCTCATGCTCCCGAAGTTCCTGTTCTGTTCGAATACTGATCATCTGATGAACCACAAGCTCCCTCCTTCCCGATTCTGCTCCGCCTACTGTTACCATTCGATATCCGCTGCCAAAATCCTTCCTTCAAATTATAAAATTTTTATAAATTTATTGTAAAATCCTCCGGCAATTTCCCTGACATATAAAAAGAGCCGCAACCCATGCAGCTCTTTCCATTTATTTCCAATTATTTCCCTTTCTTTCTCTCCTGACGCTCCCTCCTGCTTTGCGGAGCGGAACCCTTCGCGGTCTTATTCCCTTTCCCGGGAGGCGTCACCCCTTCCGGCGGCTCCTCCGGCAGGATCTTTGCCTGCATCCATTTATGCCTGCCGATATTCTTAAGGGAGAGCCGTCTGTAGACCACGGCACGCAACAAAGTATACAGAACGGAGAATGCCGGAATGAAGATGAGCATTCCCGCAATTCCCATCAGATTGCCCCCAAGCGTCACGGCGACCAGTACCCAGAGCGACGGCAGACCGACCGAACCCCCGACCACATGCGGATAAATCAGATTTCCCTCCAGCTGCTGAAGAATCACAAACATCACAACGAACCAGAATGCCTTAACCGGATCCACAATCAGGATCAGGAATGCTCCGATAAAACAGCCGATAAATGCGCCGAAGATCGGAATCAGCGCCGTGAACGCAATCAGCACGCCGACTAAGAGCGCATACGGGAACCGGAATATGGTCATCGCGATCACGAACATGGTACCAAGAATCACTGCTTCCAAGCACTGTCCGGATAAAAATCTGGAGAAGGTCGCCTCCGAAAGCCTTCCAATCTCGATGATCTGATCCACAAAATCCTCCCGGAACACCGCATAGAGAATCTGCTTCACCTGCCTGGCCAGTCTCTCCTTCTGCATCAGGATATAGATGGCAAATATAAACGACATCACGAAATTCACAATACCGCTTACGATCGAGGATGCTACGGATACCGTTGAATTCAGGAGATTCCCCATTCCGTTCCTGACGAAATCGAAGACCCGCTCTGCAATACTCTCCCAATCAAAGGTGAGCCCTCTGATCCACTCCTCAATCTCGGGATACGCATCGAACCATTCCAGAAGCTGCCTCTGCACCTGCTGGAAGAACGGCCCTGCCTGCGACGCGATCACCCCGATGGTTCTACCCACCTGCGGAATAATAATGAACATGACAATGAAAATCACTCCGATCACCAGGATCAGCGCAATGATCAGACTAACCGGCCGCGCGGCCCTGCTCTTCTTCTTCGATCTCCTTCTCTTATTCTCGAACAGAGTCCGCTCTACAAAGCGCATCGGCACATTTAAGATGAACGCGATGGCCGCGCCGACGAGAAACGGTGAAAGCAGCTCGCCAATGAAGACGATCGCCATGCCGACCGCCGCAAGATTCTGTAACCCGACGTAGAATAAAATAATAAATGCGGCAATTTTGCATATTTTTATCATAGTGTATCGATTCAGTTCCATATCAATCTCCAATCATCCTCCCGGCTTCTGCCATCAGCTTCTCAAATTCCCCCGCCGGCATAGGCTTCGCGAAAAAATATCCCTGCACATAGTCACATCCGGCCTTCTTAACACGCTCAAACTGTTCCATTGTCTCGACTCCTTCCGCCACCACTCTGAGCTTGAGCCTCCTTGCAATGCTGATGATGAACGGCAGAATCTCCTGTTCCTCCGGCTTGGCCGTTTCATTGCGGATAAACTGCATGTCCAGCTTCAGCACATCGATCGGCAGGTTTGTCAGCATATTCAGCGAGGAATAGCCGCTCCCGAAGTCATCCATCTCGATGACAAAGCCCCGTTCGCGAAGACACCGCACCGTCTCAATGAGCTGACCGGGATTCTCCGTATACGCGCTCTCCGTAATCTCGAGATGCAGGCTTGCCGGATTAATGCCGTACATACCTACCATACTGGTGAGCATATCCGGAAGATCCGCATTATAAATATCGGCTCTGGATACATTCACCGAAACGGAGACCGCCGGATATCCCTTCCGGTTCCATTCCCGAAGAATCTCGCAGACCTTCTGCCAGACATACTGATCCAGCCTTGTAATGAATCCATTCTTCTCAAATACTGGGATGAATAGTCCCGGGGACTGCATCCCCTTCTGCGGGTGCCGCCAGCGGACCAGCGCTTCCGCCCCTGCCATTCCTTTATCTCCGGACGTATACTTGGGCTGAAGGTAAATCTCGAACTGCCCCTTCTCAAGAGCCTCTTCCATCTCGTCCGTGATTGATTGCTCCCGAAGAAGCTTTTTCCAAAGCTCTTCATCATATTGAGCAACATACTTCCCGTATTGTCCCTTGATGCTCGCCGCCGCAAGGAGGGCTCTGTCGCACATAGTCTCAATAGAAACTATTCTATCCGTTACCGAATAGACTCCCCACCGTACAATCACCGTCTTCGCATGCGGAATCTGCGCAATCTCCTTCATGATCCCGGGAAACGCTTCATTGCTGTAGATCCAGCCGCGTTCAATCAGAATCACAAACTGATCTCCGCTCAAGCGGCCGCAGATCCCCTGGCTTCCCACCCCCTGCTTCAGCACCTTCGCCGCGTCCCGCAGAAGACGATCTCCCGCGGATACACCAAACACATCATTGTATACCTTGAAATGCTCAATATCCGAACATATGATGTCATACTCCTTATCGGGATTCCGAAGCAGAATCTCTCTTGCACGCTGGCAGAAGAACTCCTTACTGTACAGGCCTGTCAGCCTGTCATATTTGATCTGGTTCACCACTGCAGCCGTCTCTCTTAAATTAATAATATTGGCGGCACGGTGCAGGATAATCTGAGGCTGATAGGGCTTTACAACGAAATCGGCCGCGCCATGAGACAGCGCCGCCATCTCATCGGACTCTGCATCACTTTGCGTAATTACAATGACTGGAATGGAAGAGTAGGCCGGATCGGACTTCATTATGGAAAGAAAGGTATAGCCATCCATAACAGGCATGATGATATCCAGAAAAACGAGGGAAATCACCTCTTTGTACTGTTCCAGGAGCAGGAGCGCTTCCCGTCCGTTCTCCGCTTCCAGAACCTTATACTCTGAGGACAGGATCGCAGTCAGCATCTCACGGTTGATTTCGTTATCTTCCACAACCAAAACTGTTCTTTTTAATACCATTATAAACCTCCTGCTTCCATCGAAACCAGCTTCTATTGTCATTTACCCTCCCATTCTAACATAGGGAAATTAAAAGTGCAATCCCTGCAGAGAAAAGAAATCTTTACACAAAACAAACAACCGGCCTGATTCCTGAAAGGGAACAAAGCCGGTTGTCTGCCTCTATCATCCATCTCTTTTGGGTTCTGTCTTATTTGGCGCGCTCCTGATCCGTATGGCAGGAACACCCCGCCTTGCCGTGCTTCCCTCCGCATTCGGAGCAGCCGACACAGCGGCCCTTTTTATTTTCCCGAATCCAGTAGCGCATTCCGAAATACAAAATCACTCCAACCACAAGAACAACAATCAGGTCAATCACAAGAATCCTCCTCTCTGTCTGCAGTCTCTGCTTTCTTTATAATGATCGAGATTTCCTCATTATCAATATAGCCCTTCTGCCCAAGAAACGCTTTCACCTCTTCGTACCAGACAGGCTCGTGAATCCTGGTCAGTTCCCCCCGTTCCAGGAGGAGAACCTCTCCCCCTTTGAGATCGTCAAGCTTATCATTCGAGATCTGAAAGAGCCTTCTGCTTAGAAATCCCATATCCTCCAGCATCTTAACCATCCGGTACACCGTGGCAATCCCAATGGATGGATCCTGCTTGATTGCCTGATAATAGATCTCCTTACAGCAGCAGCAGTCATCCTTCAGTATAATGTCGATTAGAAGCTTGCGCTGGCTGGTCAGACGGAATCCGTTCTTCTTTAACTTCTCAATCAGAATCTCCCGCCTGCCCCTTACGACATAGCTTGTATTATCTGGCTTCTCCACGCCTGTTTCACCGTTCCTTTCCGGTCTGCCGGATGCATTCTGTCTGCTCTCTGGCCGCTTCCAATCAGAAGAGCGCGGTGATTCCCGAACCAATCAGGTTGATCAACAGAGCCACCACATATGCGGTAATCATCTGGAATCCCGCAGCCTTCAAGGTCCATTTCACGGATCCCAGCTCCTTCTTCATCGCACCGACAGCCGCGAAGCAGGGCATACAAAGCAGATTAAATGCCATATATGCATAGGCTGTTACCGGTGTGAACACCTCCGCAACTCCGGGAATGGCGGCACTTCCTTCCGCCGCTGCATCCGCGACGCCCTCTGCCGCATGGAATAATACGCCGAATGTCGATACGATATTCTCCTTCGCGATAAATCCCGTAATGGTTCCGACCACCGGCCTCCAGTCATTTCCGAAGCCGAGCGGAATGAAGAGGAACCTTAACGCCTGCCCAATCTGGGCAATGATACTTCTCTCCATCTCCTCCTCCGGCAGATACTGCAGAGTGAAGGTAAATCTGGAGAGGAACCAGATGAGTACCGTAGACGCGAAGATAACCGTACCGGCCTTGATCGCGAAGCCCTTCACCTTCTCCCAGCCGTGGATCAGGACGCTGCGCAGCGTCGGAATTCGATACTGAGGAAGCTCCATAATAAAATTGGAGGGCTCCCCTTTGAACATGGTCTTGCTCAGAATAATGCCCGCAATGACCGCCACGGCCATGCCCAGGAAATAGATCGAGAACAGAAGCAGCGTGCGGTTGCCGCTCGGGAACAGAGTTGCCGCGAACATCAGATAAATCGGAAGCTTCGCGCCGCAGGACATGAACGGAGTGATCATCAGGGTCATTCTGCGATCCTTCTCGCTCTCAAGCGTCCTGGTCGCCATCATCGCAGGTACTGAGCAGCCAAATCCCATCAGCAGCGGAATGAAGGACTTGCCGGAGAGTCCGAACTTGCGGAATAATTTATCCATAACGAACGCCACTCTCGCCATATAGCCGCTGTCCTCAAGGAAGGACATTAACAGGAACAGAATCAGAATCTGGGGCAGGAAGGAAATCACGCCGCCAAGTCCCGCCAGAACACCGTCTCCAACTAAGGATAACGCCCACTCCGAAGCACCCGCGCCCTCTAAGAATCCCATAATGGCGTCCGTAAGCGGCCCGTCCCAGAAATCACACACCACGGTCTGCAGCCATACGCCGGGTCCCGGAATCACCCAGAGGAAGGTCTCGGAAAAGGTAATGGAGAACATCAGATACATGATGACAGCGAAAATCGGCAGTGCCAGAACCCGGTTCGTCAGTATCTTATCAATCCGATCGGACTTCGTCTCTACATGTCCTTTCGCCTTCTTCTTCACGGCATGCTTCACAATGTCCGCGATCATTATGTACCGAAGATCCGCAATTTTAGCTTCCGTATCTCCGTCCGCGTGCTTCGCGGCTTCTGCTACAATTGCATCCACCTTCTCCTTCTGAGCCGCGCTCAATGTTCCGGCCACAATTTCATCGCCCTCTACAAGCTTAATCGCCCTCCATGTGCGTTCCTCCCCCTGTACATCGGTCAGGACTTCTTCTACCTTGGCGATCGCATTCGATATGTTCTGATCGAATACATTCAGCCGGTTCGGACGGAGCTTCTTCTTTGCCGTATCGATGGCCGCGTTCATCAGCTCCTTCACGCCTTTCTTACTTCTTGCTGTAATCGGCACAACCGGAACTCCAAATAACCTGGATAAATGGGAGCAGTCAATCTGATCGCCCCTGTTCTCAACTTCATCCATCATGTTGACAGCCACCACCATCGGAATCTGCGTCTCAATAATCTGAAGAGTCAGATACAGATTTCGTTCCATACTGGTTCCGTCTACAATATTGATGACGACATCCGGCTTCTCCTTCACAATATAATCTCTCGCAATAATTTCCTCCGCGGAATAAGGAGAGAGGGAATAGGTGCCCGGAAGATCCAGGATCGTTACTTCTTTATCCCCCTTGTAGACTCCTTCTTTTTTGTCCACGGTAACGCCGGGCCAGTTGCCGACATGCTGCTTCGCTCCGGTCAATTCATTGAATAATGTTGTCTTGCCGCAGTTCGGATTTCCTGCGAGCGCAATCTTAATGCTCATTCTGCTGATCCATGCCTTTCCAGTTAGATTAGACTAACTCATTTTCTAAAAACAGGCAGAGCGCCGTTTCCCTTAAGGAAACCGGAATCACTCTGCTACTTGTTGATGAGAATCTGATCCGCCTCTTCTTTTCTCAGGCTTAGCTCATATCCTCTGATATTAACCTCAATCGGATCTCCCAGCGGGGCAACCTTAATCACCCGAATCTGGGTCCCGGGCGTTACGCCCATGTCCATAATTCTCCTCTTCATTGCGCCCTTCGTTCCGATTGATGCCACGACACCGGCCTCTCCCGGTTTTAGATCTCTGAGTGTCATCGCGCCCTCCCTTAGTCGTTCACTATAATTTTTGAAGCCAGTCCACGATTCAACGCAATCCTCACGCCTTTCACCAGGAGGATCATTCCGCTCGGATTCTCGCCGAGTACTTCGACATACTCTCCCTTGGTGAATCCAAGATCCTGCAGATGTCTCTTCATATCATCCCGTCCCTTAAAATCCGTGATAACCCTTCTGTCTCCTAACGCAGCTAACGCTAACGGCATATCACACGCCTCCTTTGATATTGATGAAACTGACTATCATTTTCACGATCATCATACTCGTTTCCCCGTGTATTGTCAAGAGACGTTAATGAGAATAATTCTCAGGAAAATAATTCTCCTGAGAAGATTCTGTATCAGCAAAGGGATGTCTGAGGACAACCCGTGTACCGGCCGTCCTCAGACATCCCTTCTTGTGTACTGATTTGTCTTACTGATCTCCTTACTTTTTCCTCTTCTTGTCCATCTTCAGCAGCAGAACCGCAACTGCGGCGAAGGCAGCCGCAATCAGGACAATGACCACTCCGGTTCCGGAGCTGAGGGCATCCGACACCTGGTCGAGCGGTGTTGCGACATCCAGAAATGCCGGCAATAACATCATCTGTTTCATCACTTACTTCCTCCCATCCTATGTTTTATATTTTATAAAAGATATCTCCTATCAGGCGCGCGGACTCACCACATCCACAATAACACTCCCGCCCCACAGGAGAGCGCATTCAGCAGAATCGAAGTCCCGGCTGCCCTGATCGGTCTCCATTCCAGAAACCGTGCTAATACCACAGCTTCTGCAACAACAACGATTCCCTCCAGAACAGGGAGTCCCAGAAAATATCCCGCCCACCCAAGCTGCCGCGACAGGAGATACAGCCCTGCGTTCATCAGCGGATTCGTCAGCAGGTTACACAGGAACACCCCGTACACCGCCCTGCCGCTCCGGAATAAAAGCACCGATAACAGACACTCAATCAGCAATGTACAAAGAAGCGGCAGAACAATGACATCCCACATATCAGAACTCTCCTTTCCCGTCAGCCGACGCCGCGATTCCTTCCCGGCGCTGCAAGCAGCAAACAGACGGCGGAAACCAGAATGGCGGCAGGCAGAAGCAGAGTCCGTCCTGCCGGCAGAAGCCCGAATGCCTCCGGCAGATATCCGAGCCACAGCCCGAGCGTAGTCAGTCCGAATGCAAATCCCGGCCGCCCAGGCAGTTTCCCATATATGGTTCCTGCGGTCACGGCCATTGTCATGTTAAAGAAAATCAGGCCAAGTCCACACAGCAGCGGGATCTCCTCTCCGAACCACAACAAAAGAATGCTTGCGGCAAGTGTTATGGTTCCCGTCTCCCGCGCCCCGAAGCGATCCGCCGCAATCCCTCCGGACGCCTTGCCAAGGAAGGCGCACAGGGATGCCAGAAAGAACCATCCTCCCTCGGACTGCCAGGGAAGCATAATCAAATATCCCGCAAACGAACGAATGATCACGGAGATCAGACACAGAACAATCGCCGCCTCCGCCGTTTTCACAATGGAACTCTCTTCTTGCGGGGCGAACTTCCCGCAAGGAGGGGTCAGCCCGCAAGCGCAATCCGGCGCCGCGGTACCGGATACTGTCTGAAACTCCCTTCTCCCCTCCTACGCGTACGATATCTCACTCTCCTCCTCCCGGCAACAGACCAGGAACCAGAGTCCACATAACAAAACCAATATCATCACCGTACAGACAAAGATCC
>CALWGS010000217.1 GCA_944380155.1 uncultured Lachnospiraceae bacterium | reverse complement strand
TTACAGCCGCGGCGCAGGGAGCGGCGGAGCAGATGAAGAAGGAGATCTTACGGGCGGCCGGAGACGGAATCCGCGGGATCTGCAAAGGGGAGACATTGGAGCGATCCGCAGGAGAAATATCGGAGCGATGCGCGGGGGAGGCATCGGAGCAATGTGAAGGAGAGGTGCGGAAGCAAGGTACAGGGGGCAATACTTCGGATGAGGGAAGGGAAGAGAGAGTTCTAACGAGAATTGCGATTGCAGGCAATACGGTGATGCTGCATCTGTTGAGGGGATATGAGGTATCCGGGCTTGGCAGAACCCCGTTCCGGGCGGTTACGCTTGAGGAGGAGCATCTGACGGCAGCGGAATTGTTCGGAGAAGAGAGGCCGGACTGGATTCCGGAGGATACGCCGGTATCGCTGCTTCCGGGAATCGGCGCATTTGTGGGAGCGGATATCACGGCAGGACTGTATTGCTGTGATTTCTTCACCAGAGAGGATCGCGCGTTCCTGCTGGATCTCGGGACGAACGGCGAGATGGCGCTGCTTGCGGACGGAGTGCTCTATACGGCCTCCGCGGCGGCCGGACCGGCGTTTGAGGGCGGCAATATCAGCTGCGGAATCGGAAGTGTTCCCGGGGCGGTATCGGATGTATCGCTTTCTAAGGACGCACAGGGGAGGCTGACAAGCCGGGTCAGCGTAATAGGCGGAAAAAGACCGGCCGGGCTGTGCGGAACCGGACTGATTGCCCTGGTCTCGGAGCTGAAGAGAATGGGGCTGATGGATGGGACGGGGCTGCTGAAAGAACAGTATTGGAAGGATGGATTTGTGTTCGCGGAGGGGGTTGCCGACGACGAGGAGGGGGGCCGGGCCGGTGAGGGTACGGGATCCCGGGCCGGCGCGCTGTCTCTGACCCAGAAGGATATCCGGGAGTTCCAGCTGGCTAAGGGCGCGATTCGGGCCGGGATCTCCATTCTTCTGGCAAAAGCCGGACTGGAGGCGGAGGAGATGGACCAGGTATATCTGGCCGGCGGCTTTGGATTCTTTCTGGATACCGGGAAGGCAATCGATGTCGGTCTGCTCCCTCCGGGCTGGCGCGGGAAGATCGCGGCTGTGGGCAACAGCTGCATCGGCGGGCTGATTCGGTATTTGAACGAGGGCGGGGAGACTCTGAAGCGCTTGTTTGACAGAAGTCGGATTGTAGAGCTGAATCTGGCCGGGCAGCCGGATTTTTATGAACAGTATATGCGGGCCATGGCATTCGAAGAGGAGATGTAAGTCAGGAACCCGCGGGGCCGGACACTGCAATTTATAATTGGTATCAATGTAAAATTATAATGGATGGAGGAATCATGTGGAATGAAGAGAAAAGTGCTGACTGGACTGACTGCCGTGCTTGCGGCGGCGATGCTTGCCGGCTGCGGAAGCGATGAGACGGTGATGGAGCAGTATGAAGATACGCTGGCGGTAACGATTGACGGGGAGGAAATTATGTTGTCCGACGCGATGTATCAGATTTTCGGCGCAGAGGTGAACGGCGCCTATTACGAGAGCGTATATCAGAATTATTACGGGGTGAGCTTCTGGGATCAGGAGTATACGGACGGCACCGGGGAGGAGCCTGTCAGTATGAGGGATTATATGAAGGCTCAGACGATGGACTCGATTATTATGTATGAGATTCTGGCTATGGAGGCCGAGAAGTCAGGGATGACGCTGGATGAGGAAGAGGTGGAGGAGTACCGGGCGCAGATTGCGGAGCTGGTGAATCAGGAGGAGGAGAGTGCCGCCGCGGGAATCGAATATGTCGGCTTCACTCAGGAGAATCTGGATGAGGAATTCCGGATTCTGTCCCTTGCTCTTAAGTACTATGAGTATTTGGAGGAGGGCCTGTCCGTGGATGAGGAGGAGATCCGGGCCGGTATGGATTATGAAGATTACAGAGAATATCTGACGGAATATCTTTTCCTGCAGACCTCTTCTCTGAACGAGGAATTCGAGCGGGTGGATCAGACCGATGAAGAGAAGGCGGTCAGCAGGCAGACGATGGAGGAAGCGCTTGAGATGGCGGGGGAAGGCATGTCCTTCGATGAGATTGCCGCGGAGCTTGAGGACGGAGGAGTGAGCACGGGGACAAGGAACTTTACAAGGGATTCCGTATCCGTGAATGAGGATTACATCGATGCGGCAATTGTGCTTGAGGTCGGAGAATATACCGGAATTGTGGAAACGGATGACGGATTCTATATTATCAGGCTGACGGATGACGATTCTGACGCAGTCTATGAGACGGCGGTGGAGGAGGCGCTCAATCTGGCGATTACCGAGGCATTCTATGAGAAGTATAACGAGATTCTGGAAGGCTATACGGTGACCGTAAACAGCGAGGTCTGGGATGAGCTTCCGTTCGGCGAGATTACGCTGGAGGATACAGGGGTTTAGGAGTCTTAGGGGGCATCTCGGATCGCGATCGTTGTATGCCGTTAAAATGCCGGCAGAGAAGCCTCTGCCGGTCATTTGAACTTGACTCAGATACCGTGAATTCGATATCGCGTCATTCCTTCAGCGCTTTGCCGAACGCGGTGATGGCATCCGCCGCATCGCGGACAACGCCGTCGCCGCCGTCCGGTCCGTCGGTATCTGCCGTGTCGCACCAGATGCAGAACATGGAGCCCGCCGGCTTCGGAGCGGTTCCTCCGGGGAAGGTGGTATCCGAGAACTGTGCGGCCTTCTCAGGCGTGCACTTAGAGCCTCCGAGAACCCAGTAATAGTCTCCGTTCGTGTTAATCAGCTCATGTCCCTGCTCCGCGATCAGACTGGCGGGAGCCAGGTGGTATCCGCACCAGCCGGAGGACCAGTAACATACCTGGATTGCCTTATTGATCGAAACGGTAGTATCGCTCTTATAATAGATTCCGTCGTTGAATGCCCGGGGCGTCATGCCGCGGCGGATGACGAGATCGGCCGCCGCGTTGAGGTAATCGACGAACTTCTGATAGCGTCCCTTATTATAGAGTCCTTCAAAGCCCATATCGGGAAGATCGTTGGCATACTCGTCCGCGCCGATATTAAAATAACGGATGCCGTGAGAGGCAAAATAGGAGGCATAAAGGTCTACAACCGCCAGCGCGAAATCAACGGCTTCCTGATTCTCAAGGTCAATGGCGCTTCTTGAGCCTTCGTAACGGAACTGCGGGAACTGCTGCAGGATAGTGCCCATATGTCCGGGCGTCTCGATGCAGGGAACCACTTCGATGTTCAGGCTCTTCGCGTAAGCGATGAGATCGTCTGCCTCGGCTTCGGTTAAGTACTTCCCGCTGCCGTCCGGGCGCGTATGATCGGCGGCATAGCCGTCTCCGAGCGCGGGCGTCAGATCATAGGTATTGCCGGAAGGCGTTGTCACCGTCAGGTGATTCAGCGCGAGGCGGAATCCCTGGTTGTCCGCAAAATAGAATTCAAACTGATTGTATCCGGCTGCGGCGGCAAGATCCAGAACCTTCCGGATATTATCCGGGCTGAAGTACTTGCGTCCTGCGTCCAGATGAAGGATCCTGTCGTAGGACCCGTTCGAACAAGATCCCGTTGACGGATTCTGGCTTAACATAGCTTCCTGATTCATTTCGCTCATAAATTCCCTCCTTAAGTGTACGGCTTACCGGCCGGGCCGATTGGTCATGCTGACCGGTCATTCTGACAGCTGCCGGCCGGGATAGACAGCTCTGTCATACAGAGTCTGTCCGCAGCAGATATCACAGTATCTTATAACAAATCATATAACAAAACGAGAAATTTCGCAATGCATTTCGACACACTCTTACGGATCTGTCAGAATGCGGGGAGCAAATCTGTGCAAGATGCCATGTTTTTTCGGTTGTCAAATAGTGTCACATATGCTATACTGGAACATATATTTCCGTGATTTATTGTTCTCGGCACATCAGCCAGGATCACGGTTGCGTTCTGCTGCTGCCATAGCAAATTGGGGATTTGAGGTAGTACTTGTCAAATAATTGTCAATGTGCTATCATTAGCTTGTCTACGAAACCCAAAATATTAAGAAAGGTGAAAGGGAGAACATATGAGCTGCAAAATTACTATTATCGGCGCCGGAAGTGTCGGAGCTACCATCGCGTACAAACTGTCATATGAGGATATTGCATCAGAGATCGTTCTGATCGATATTAAGAAGGAGAAGGTGGAAGGAGAGGTTATGGATATCAAGCAGGGTACCTGCTTCCGGAAACCGATTTCCATCATCGCAGGAGATTATGAGGACGCGGAGGGCTCCGACATCGTCATTATAACCTCGGGAATTGCCCGCAAGCCCGGGCAGACCAGGATTGATCTCGTGCGGACGAATGTGAACATTATCAAAGAGATCACTCCTCAGATTGTGAAGCACGCACCGAATGCGCTGTATATTATCGTCAGCAACCCGGTGGATATCCTGACCTATGTATTTACAAAGATTTCGGGACTTGAGGAGAGGCAGGTAATCGGATCCGGTACGATTCTGGATACCGCGCGCCTTCGTTCCGGCTTATCGGAGCATTTCAAGGTTGCGCAGAAGAATATCCACGCGTATGTATTTGGAGAGCACGGGGATTCTTCCTTCGTTCCGTGGTCCGGTGCTGATATCGCAAGTGTGAAGGTAGACGACTACTGTGCGCTGATGGCACAGAAGGGAATGGATATTAAGCCTCTGGATAAGGCTGCCATGGAGGAATACGTACATAAGTCGGGCGGACAGGTGATTGCCAAGAAGGGCGCCACGTTCTATGCCGTTTCGATTGCTGTATGCAACCTCTGCAACACGGTTATGGCCGCTTCGGATTCCGTCGCAACCATCTCTTCCATGATGCACGGTGAGTATGGAATCGAGGATGTCTGTCTGAGTACCCTGACTCTGGTAGGACCGGAGGGCGTAAGGTGCAAGATTCCGATGCCTCTGACGGACGAAGAGACCGCGAAGCTTCAGAAGAGCGCGAATGCCCTGAAGGAAGTAATCGCGCAGTTGGATATATAAGATAGAATAATTAAGGAATAAGGCGGGCTTATGCCCGCCTTACCAAGGAGGTAATACAATGAAATACAGTTATTATCCCGGCTGCACCTTGAAGAATAAGGCACAGGATCTGGATCATTACGCGAGAGTATCCGCGCAGGCTCTGGGGTTTGAACTGGAGGAGATCAGTGAGTGGCAGTGCTGCGGCGGCGTCTATCCGCTGGGAACCGACGAGATCGCAACCAAGCTGTCCTCCGTACGGGCCCTCAATGAGGCGAAGGAGAAGGGACAGGAGCTTGTGACGCTTTGCTCTGCCTGCCATCATGTCATTAAGCGTGTGAATGACGATATGAAGCACGTTGCGGACATCCGGACCAAGGCGAATAACTACATGCAGCTTGACGAGCCGTATGCCGGCGAGACGAATGTGCTGCATTTTCTTGAGGTTTTGCGTGACAGGGTAGGATTTGATGTTCTGAAGGAGAAGGTGACGAACCCGCTTACGGGGAAGAAGATCGGAGCCTATTACGGATGCCTTCTTCTGCGTCCGGGGAAGGTCATGGCCTTCGACAATCCGGAGAACCCGAAGATTATGGAGGATTTCATCCGGGCAATCGGGGCCGAGCCGGTGATCTATCCGTATCGCAATGAATGCTGCGGCGGGTACATTTCCCTGAAGGATAATGAGCTGGCTGCGGGAATGTGCAGGAAGATTGAGGACAGCGCGGCGGGATTCGGCGCGGATATGCTGATTACGGCCTGTCCGCTTTGTATGTATAACCTGAATAAGAACGGTAACGAGGCTCTGCCGGTGTATTATTTTACCGAGCTGCTGGCAGAGGCGCTTGGCGTGAAAGGGGTGTGAAGGAGCAGTGGCAACCGGGAATAAGCAGGCTGAGCTGATTAAGGAAATCAGCGGCGTCAATCCGCTGAAGTGCATGAAGTGCGGAAAATGCTCCGCCTCCTGTCCGTCTTATAATGAGATGGATATTAAGCCGCATCAGTTCGTGTCCTATGTGGTGAATGAAGATATTGAATCGTTGGTGAACTCAAAGTCCCTGTGGAAGTGTCTTTCCTGCTTCGCGTGCGTGGAGAGATGTCCGCGCGATGTGAAGCCGGGCAAGCTGATTGACGCCGCAAGGCAGCTGGTTGTCCGTGAGCGGGGAGGGGATTACCTGTCTCCGAATGAGATTCCGGAGCTTCTTGATCCGGATACTCCGCAGCAGCTGCTGGTAAGCGCGTTCAGAAGATACAGGAGGTGACGAAGGTGCAGAGGATTGGAGTATTTGTCTGCCATTGCGGTACCAATATCGCTGCGACGGTAGATGTGAAGAAGGTAGTAGAGATGGCTCTGGCCGAGCCGGGCGTGGTTCATGCTGAGGATTATCAGTATATGTGCTCGGAGGTCGGGCAGGAGAAGATACAGAATGCAATCAGGGAGAAGAATCTGGGAGGAGTTGTTGTGTGCTCCTGTTCTCCCCGCATGCATGAGACAACATTCCGCAACGCGGCACAGAAGGCGGGATTGAACCCGTACATGGTCGAGATTGCCAATATCCGTGAGCATTGTTCGTGGATTCACAAGGACGTGAAGGAAGCGACGGAGAAGGCCGTGATCCTGATGCGCGCCGCGGTGGCGAAGGTGAATCTGAACACACCGCTGAAGGCAGGCGAGAGCCGTGTAACGAAGCGCGCCCTGGTCATCGGCGGCGGTATCGCGGGAATCCAGACCGCGCTTGATATTGCGGAGGCCGGGTATCCGGTGGATATTGTGGAGAAGACACCGAGTATCGGAGGAAGAATGTCACAGCTTGACAAGACCTTCCCTACGCTCGACTGCTCCTCCTGTATTCTGACACCCAAGATGGTAGATGCGAGTGCTCATCCGAACATTACGCTCTATACATACAGCGAGGTGGAGAAGGTCTCCGGCTTCGTGGGCGATTTCACGGTGGATATCCGCAAGAAGGCAAGAAGTGTGGATATGTCCAAGTGCACGGGCTGCGGCGTATGCCAGGAGAAGTGCCCGAGCAAGAAGATTCCGAGTGAGTTCAACAGAGGATTGAGCAACCGAACGGCAATCTATACGCCGTTCGCACAGGCGATCCCGAACGTACCGGTTATCGATCGCGAGAACTGCATCAAGTTCAAGACCGGCAAGTGCGGCGTATGTTCGAAGGTATGCCAGGCGGGCGCGATTGATTACAATCAGAAGGATGAGATTATTACGGAGAAGTACGGCGCAATCGTCGTTGCGACGGGCTTCGATATGATTAAGCTTGATAAGTATGACGAGTACGCGTACAGCCAGAGCAAGGATGTCATCACCTCGCTTGAGCTGGAGCGTATTATGAATGCTGCCGGTCCTACGAGCGGGCATCTGGAGCGTCTCTCCGACGGCAAGGCTCCCAAGGAGATCGTATTCATCCAGTGTGTGGGAAGCCGCTGTGCAGATGATCGGGGCAAGAGCTACTGCTCCAAGATCTGCTGTATGTATACGGCGAAGCACGCGATGCTGATCCGGGACAAGTATCCGGATGTGAACGTGACGGTATTCTATATTGATGTCCGTACGCCGGGCAAGAACTTTGATGAATTCTATCGCAGAGCGGTTGAGGAATACGGCGTGAATTACATCAAGGGCCAGGTCGGCAAGGTGATTCCGCAGCCCAACGGAAAGCTTCTCGTTCAGGGCGCGGATCTGATTGATAACAAGCAGATTCTCAAAGAAGCGGACATGGTGGTTCTGGCAGCGGCAATCGAGCCGAATCCGGATGTGAGAAAGATCGCGACCATGCTGACCGCAAGCATTGATACGAATAATTTCCTGACAGAGGCTCATGCGAAGCTGCGTCCGGTCGAATCGCCGACAGCAGGTATCTTCCTCTCCGGCGTATGCCAGGGCCCGAAGGATATTCCTGAGACAGTATCCCAGGCAGGAGCCGCAGCCGTGAAGGCAATCGGACTTCTTGCGAAGGACAAGCTGCTGACCAATCCCTGTACGGCACATTCTGATGAGCTGTTGAGCAACGGCTGCTCTCAGTGTGCGCATGTCTGCCCTTACGGAGCGATTACGTATGAGGAGCGTCAGGTGAACGATCACGGAATCCGGGAAGTAAGGCGCATTGCGGTTGTCAATGATGCGCTGTGCCAGGGCTGCGGAGCATGTACCGTTACCTGTCCGTCCGGAGCCATGGATCTGCAGGGATTCTCGAACAGACAGATTCAAGCGGAGGTGGATGCGATATGTCTATAGAAGCAAAAGAAGAATTCAGACCCAAGATTGTAGCATTCTGCTGCAACTGGTGCAGTTATGCGGGGGCCGATCTGGCGGGAAGCAGCCGTCTGGCCTATCCGGCGGATGTGAAGATTATCCGCGTACCCTGTTCCTGCCGTGTGAATCCGATGTTCATATTAAGGGCATTCGAGAGAGGAGCGGACGGCGTAATCCTGTGCGGCTGCCATCCGGGCGACTGCCACTACACCTCCGGCAACTACTACGCGAGAAGGCGTATGACCCTGCTGTTCTCCATGCTTGATTTCATCGGAGTGGAGAACGGAAGAACACGCGTAGAGTGGGTATCCGCCGCGGAGGGCGTGAAGTTCTCCACGACGATGCGTGAGTTCGTGGACAAGATTCGTTCTCTTGGCAAGAATGTGAGATTGGAGGACTTAAGATGCAGGAATTAATTAACCGCGCGAAGGAACTGCTGGCGGACGGGACCGTAGCCAGAGTACTTGGATGGAAAGCCGGGGACCTGCCCTTTAATCCGGAACCGGCTTACTTTGAGAAGGAAGAGGACTTCGCGGATTTCGTCTACGACGGATTCTGCGGGGCGAACCTGAGTAAATATATGATCGAGGCTTCAAAGCTTGAGGGCAAGACCCTGGTCTGCTTAAAGCCCTGTGATACCTACAGCTTCCGCCAGCTGATGAAGGAGCACCGCGTGAACCGTGAGAAGGCCTATATCATCGGCGTGGGCTGCCGGGGCAAGCTGGATGTGAACAAGATTCGCGATCTGGGAATCAAGGGAATTGAGAGCGTTCAGGGAGCCGAGATTGAGGGAAGCGATACCCTGACCTTTCAGACCCTTTACGGAGAGAAGACCTGCTCCTATGCGGATGCTATGTTAGAGAGATGCCATGTCTGCAAGGGCAAGGAGCATATGATATATGATGAGCTGATCGGAGAGTCAAGGGAGACCAAGGACGCGGATCGGTTCGCGGAAGTGGAGAAGATTGAGGCAATGAGCCCGGAGGAGCGATTTGCGTATTTCCAGAAGGAATTAAGCAAATGTATCCGCTGCAATGCCTGCAGGAATGTCTGCCCGGCCTGCAGCTGCCGCAAGTGCGTGTTTGACAGCAATAAGTTCGACAGCGCGCAGAAAGCGAATGTGAACTCCTTCGAGGAGAAGATGTTCCACATCATCCGGGCGTTCCATGTGGCCGGAAGATGTACGGACTGCGGCGAGTGCAGCAGAGTATGCCCTCAGGGGATTCCGCTTCACCTGTTCAACAGGAAGTTTATCAAGGACATTGACGAGCTCTACGGAGAATATCAGGCGGGCGCGGACGATGAGGAGAGAGGTCCTCTGACCAGCTATACCGTCGATGATGCGGAGCCTGGGATTGTGGCAGAAAGGGGATAATGTTATGTATCAGATCGCAAAAGAAAATCTCACGGCATTATTTCAGAAGATTGCCTCCCTGCAGGAATTGTATCTTCCGGTGAAGAATGCCGGACAGGTGAATTTCGGCGTATGGAGTGAGGACGCCGAGGTTGACCTGGATACGTTAAAGAGCGTCAAGTCTCCCAAGGATGTCTTCTTCCCGCAGAGCGAGACGTTATATACCTGTATCAGGAACGGGAAGAAGCTGACGATTGAACCGGAAGCGTTACAGGAACAGCACTTTGTTGTATTCGGAATGAAGGCCTGCGATATCAAGGGCGTAGAGGTGCTTGACCGGGTCTTCCTCTCCGATCCGGTGGATACGTTCTACGCGGCAAGAAGAGATCACGGCACAATCGTGGCGCTTGCCTGCCATGAGCCGGAGGAGACCTGTTTCTGCCAGGTATTCGGTACCGACTGCGCGGATCCGGCGGCAGATGTAGCAGCCTGGATGATAGAGGATACGCTCTATTGGAAGCCGATGACGAAGAAGGGTGAGGAGCTTACGGCTTCCCTGGCGGATCTTCTGACGGAGGATGATTCCGCGCAGGAGAAGGTGGAGGCGGAGCAGGCGGCGATCCGCGCGATTGTGGAGAAGCTGCCGTATTCGAACCTGTCCCTTGAGGGCTGGAACGGGGATGTTCTGATGGAGAAGTTCAATTCCCCGCTCTGGGACGAATTGTATAAGCCGTGCCTGGCGTGCGGAACCTGTACCTTTGTATGTCCGACCTGCCAGTGCTATGATATCAAGGATTATGATACGGGGCATGGCGTGCAGAGATACCGCTGCTGGGATTCCTGCATGTACTCTGACTTCACCATGATGGCGCACGGCAACAACCGTACCACACAGAAGGAGAGATTCCGTCAGAGATTCATGCACAAGCTGGTATATTTCCCGGCTAATAATGGTGGAATGTACTCCTGCGTGGGCTGCGGCAGATGTGTGGAGAAATGCCCGGCTGCGCTCAATATTGTGAAAGTGATCAAAGCATTTCAGAAACAGGGAGGTGAACAGTAATGGGTGAATGCACATGTCATAAGAATTATGCGCTGGATACTCTGATTCCGAAGGTGGGGATTATCACCGACATTCGGACAGAGACTCCGGATGTTAAGACCTTCCGCGTGAATGCGCCGGAGGGGGGAAAGCTGTTCGAGCATATGCCGGGGCAGTGCGCCATGGTGTGCGCTCCGGGAGTGAGCGAGGGTATGTTTTCCATTACGTCTTCGCCTACCAATAAAGAATATCAGGAATTCAGCATCAAGAGATGCGGAACGCTGACCGATTATCTTCACAGCCTGTCGGTCGGCGATGAGATTACCGTGCGCGGACCGTACGGCAATCATTTCCCGGTTGAGAGTACCTTCAAGGGGAAGAACCTGCTGTTCATTGCGGGCGGCATCGGCCTTGCGCCGCTTCGTTCCGTGATTAACTATGTACTGGATAACCGCGCGGATTACGGAACGGTGGACATTGTCTACGGCTCCCGTTCGAAGGACGATCTGGTGAAGTTAGACGAGATCCAGAATGTCTGGATGAAGGCTGAAGGGGTGAATGTCTATCTGACGATTGACCGCGAGCAGGAGGGCTGGGACGGCCACGTCGGATTCGTTCCCAACTATGTGAAGGAGCTTGGCTTTGATGTGAATAAGATCGCGGTTCTGTGCGGACCGCCCGTCATGATTAAGTTCACGCTGGCAGGTCTTACGGAGCTTGGATTCTCAAAGGATCAGGTCTATACGACACTGGAGCTTCGTATGAAGTGCGGAATCGGCAAATGCGGCAGATGCAACATTGGCTCGAAGTATGTATGCAAGGACGGACCGGTATTTCGGTTTGACGAAATTGATGAGATGCCGAATGAATACTAGGGGAAAGGACGAAATATCATGGAAAAGATGGTAAATGTATATTTTTTTGGTAAGCAGTACCGTGTTCCGGCAGAGCTGACAATCATGACAGCCATGGAGTATGCGGGATATACGCTCAAAAGAGGCTGCGGCTGCCGTCATGGTTTCTGTGGAGCCTGTGCGACGATCTACAGAATCAAGGGCAAGAATGAGTTACATACCTGCCTCGCCTGCCAGACTCAGGTAGAGGAGGGAATGTATGTGGCCAGCATCCCCTTCTTCCCGACCGATAAGAGAACCTATGAGATCAATGAGATCCGGCCGGAGCAGAGAGTGATGATGGAGCTGTATCCGGAGATTTACAGCTGCATCGGCTGCAACGCATGTACTAAGGCATGTACGCAGGATCTGAAGGTGATGCAGTATATCGCTTACGCGCAGCGCGGAGATTTCGAGAAGTGCGCGGAGGAATCGTTTGACTGCGTCGCCTGCGGATGCTGCTCCGTAAGATGTCCGGCGGGAATTTCTCATCCGATGGTAGGGCTTCTTGCAAGAAGACTGACCGGCAAGTATATTGCCCCTGAGTCAAAGCATCTGACAAAGAGGGTGGAGGAGATTCACAGCGGCGCGTATGATGATCTGATTGAGCAGATCATGCAGAAGCCGATTGACGAGATGCAGGAGCTTTACAATACCAGAGAGATTGAGAAATAGGAGGGATTATCATGTTTACACCGGAAATGATGGAATCCGTGAAGAAGGTGGAGGCCACCAGAGCAGAGCGTATGGCCATGGAGCCCAGGCGTATGACCGCAGAGGAAAAAGATGCCCTTCTGAAGGAATTTCATCCGGATTATAAGGAAGAGGCATTCTGCGAGATTAAGATAGGACCGAACAAGGGTCAGAAGGCTCCAAAGGAGCTGGTTCATCTGCTTCATTCTAACAGCCGTCTGCTTGCGGATCAGGTTGATTTAAGCAAGATTGATTATGATGTAGACGTACTTGTCATCGGCGGCGGCGGCGCGGGAGCGTCGGCAGCTATCGAGGCTCACGAGGCGGGAGCAAATGTCATGATCGTTACAAAACTGCGCATCGGCGACGCCAATACTATGATGGCCGAGGGCGGCATCCAGGCAGCGGATAAGGAGAACGACTCCCCGGTTCAGCATTATCTGGACGCATTCGGCGGCGGACATTTTGCCGCAAGGCCGGAGCTGCTTAAGAGGCTGGTTATGGAAGCGCCGGACGCAATCCAGTGGCTGAACAAGTTCGGTGTGATGTTCGATAAGGACGAAGAGGGCAATATGATCACCACCCACGGCGGCGGTACTTCCAGGAAGAGAATGCATGCCTGCAAGGATTATTCCGGAGCGGAGATTATGCGTACTCTGCGCGACGAGGTGATTAACCGCGGAATTCCGGTTGTGGAGTTTACCTCTGCGGTCGAGCTGATTAAGGATTCCAACGGCAGAGTGGCCGGCGCGGTTCTTCTGAATATGGAGACAGACGACTATCTGGTAGCCAGGGCGAAGACCGTTGTGATTGCGACCGGAGGAGCGGGCCGTATGCATTATCAGAACTTCCCGACTTCCAACCACTACGGCGCTACGGCGGACGGCCTGGTGCTCGGATACCGTGTGGGCGCGCCGCTTCTGTATCAGGATACCATTCAGTACCATCCGACCGGCGTTGCGTTCCCGTCCCAGATCTACGGCGCTCTGGTGACAGAGAAGGTGCGTTCCCTTGGGGCGATGCTTGTGAATGTAGACGGAGAGGCGTTCATGCATCCGCTTGAGACCCGCGATGTATCCGCGGCTTCCATTATCCGTGAGTGCACCGCAAGGGGCAAGGGCGTAACGACTCCGCTTGGAAGCGGCGTGTGGCTGGATACTCCCATGATTGAGGAAATCGGCGGACCGGGTACGATCGAGAAGAGAATCCCGGCTATGCTGCGTATGTATATGAACTATGACATTGACATGAGAAAGCTCCCGATTCTGGTTTACCCGACGCTGCATTATCAGAACGGCGGACTTGAGATCGGCGGAGACGGCTTCACCAAGGTAATCGACAACCTGCTTGTAGCCGGAGAGGCAGTCGGCGGAATCCACGGAAGGAACCGTCTGATGGGCAACTCTCTGCTGGATATTATCGTATTCGGCCGCAATGCCGGCAAGGCAGCCGCGGCAAGGGCGAAGGATGTTGAGCTTGGAGAGATGAATCTGAATCATGTGGAAGAGTACGCGAAGGAGCTGAAGGAGGCCGGTGTTGAGACCGGAGATGTATCTCCGCTTCTGCTTCCGAAGTACGCAAGGCATGAGAGATAAAGGAGGCTGGTTTTCATGCGTGAAATCAATGTAAGCACGCTTACGGATGTGATTGAGAAGCTCTGTATGGAAGCGAACGAGCATCTTCCGGAGGATGTCAAGTGCGCGATTAGGGACTGCCGCGCATGTGAGGATGGAGAGATTGCGAAGGGAGTTCTGGATAACATTATCGAGAATTTCGAGATCGCGGACAGAGAGAATGTTCCGATCTGCCAGGATACGGGAATGGCCTGTGTCTTTCTTGAGATCGGACAGGATGTCCACCTGGTCGGAGGCGATCTGACGGAGGCTGTGAACGAGGGAGTGCGCCGGGGCTATGACAAGGGCTATCTTCGCAAGTCCGTGGTGAAGGATCCCGTCCGCCGCGGCAATACGGGGGATAATACGCCCGCTATGCTGTACACGGAGATTGTTCCGGGAGAAAATGTAAAGGTTACGGTGGGTCCGAAGGGCTTCGGAAGCGAGAACATGAGCGCGATCCGTATGTTCAAGCCGTCCGCCGGACTTCAGGGAATCAAGGATTTCATCATCGAGACTGTGGAGACGGCCGGACCGAATCCCTGCCCGCCCATGGTCGTGGGCGTGGGGATCGGCGGGACCTTCGACAAGGCCGCTCTGCTGGCTAAGAAGGCGCTGATGCGTCCGCTGAATTCTTCGAATCCGGATCCGTTTTACGCAGATCTGGAGAAGGAGATGCTTGAGAAGATCAATGAGCTTGGCATCGGACCGCAGGGCTTCGGAGGAAGGACGACGGCAATCGGACTGAATATCGAGACTCTGCCGACTCATATCGCCGGAATGCCGTGCGCAATCAACATCAACTGCCATGTGACACGTCACAAAACGGAGGTGATTTAAATGCCGAGAAAGATTACATTACCGTTAACCGAGGAACTGGCAAGATCCCTTCACGCGGGAGAAGAGGTGCTGCTGACCGGTACGATTTATACATCCCGTGACGCGGGGCATAAGAGGATGTGCGAGGCGCTTGCAAGAGGCGAGGAGCTTCCCTTCGATCCGAAGGATGCGACCATCTATTATGTAGGACCGACTCCGGCCAAGCCCGGCCAGGTGATCGGCAGCGCGGGGCCGACCACAAGCGGCCGTATGGACGCCTATGCTCCGACCATGATGTCAGTCGGGGCAAGAGGTATGATCGGCAAGGGCGCGCGCCTTCCCGAGGTTGTGGAGGCAATGAAGAAGTACGGCGGCGTCTATTTCGGAGCAATCGGCGGTGCGGGCGCCCTGCTTGCGAAGTGCATCAAGAAGGCGGAGTTGATCGCCTATGAGGATCTGGGTGCGGAAGCGCTGCGCAGGCTGTATGTTGAGGATATGCCCCTGGTTGTGATTATTGACAGCGAGGGCAATAACCTGTATGAGGAAGGGCGCAAGGCCTACCTTCAGAGCAGGAAGTAATTCTGCGAAAATAAGATACGATCGGAGATGCGGCAATGACTGATTTGTTGGAAGCACTTATGATATTTTGCTTCGGCCTTTCCTGGCCGATTTCAATCCGCAAGTCCTGGATATCCAGAACGGCAAAGGGGAAGAGCCTGTTCTTTGAGTTCTTCATCTGGATTGGATATGTATTCGGAATCATCCGAAAGATTATGCTCTTTGGAGCGGCAACGGAGCCTCTGGGATGGCTGTTCTACCTTGGCTGGTTCTTCTATGTACTGAACATTGTGGAGATTAGTATTGATATGGCTCTTTATTTCAGAAATACCAAGCTCGACAAGGAGAGGGACGCGAAGAAGTAAGAATCGTCCGCCCGTAAATAATAACAGGCAAATTGACGAATTAAGGGGATGCGAAAGCATCCCCTGTTTCATTTTATGTGGACGAATCTGGAATCCTGTGCTATAATATACTAGCCGGACGTTTCAGCGGTTGAATATTTGCGTTCAATCCGGTGAAAATCAAGATAACAACGGGTACATACCAATTCAATGGAGGTTGCAGGATGCTGAATATGAAGAAAGTCAGGCTGATGACCAGACTTGCCATATATGAGAAGAGGGAGGGCAGAGAGGACATCAGGCTCAGCAAGTATTACCGGACGGATTATGTCCGGCTGAATGTTCTCAAGACCGTTGTCGCGGTTACGGTCGGGTATCTGCTTGTGCTGCTTATGCTTGGAATGTATCACAGCGAGTATCTGATCAGGGAAGCGGTCAATCTGGATTACAGGAGCATAGGGCTGAGGATTCTCGGGGCCTATATTGCGATCCTTACCGTCTATGTCTGTGCGTCTTTGATCGGATATACGATATATTACAATCATTCCAGAAAGAAGCTGTCGAAGTATTTTAAGATGCTGAAAAAACTTAGCCGCATGTACAGGGAAGAGGAGAGTACCGCGGACAGGGAGGACCAGGTAGTATGATGATGAAACTGTTGGAGGTACGCGCCAGAATCCGTGCGCTGTACCAGAAATTTGAGCTGTATATTAATCCCGTTGTTAAGTTTGTAATAGCCCTGATTGTATTTCAGGTCATTAACAGTTCGCTGGGCAGTGATCCGAGATTCCTGAGGTTTCCGGTGGTGCTGCTGCTGTCGCTGGTCTGTGCCTTTCTGCCGTCATCCGTGATGGTGTTCCTGGCTGGGGTTGTGTCGCTGGTTCATATTTATTATGTATCGCCGATGCTGGTCATTCTCGCTGCGCTGATTTTTCTGGTGTTATACCTGTTCTTCATCCGGTTTACCCCGGGACTGGGATATGTGCTGTTAGCGGTGCCGATTCTGCATGTTTTGGGGATTCCGTATGTGGTACCGATTCTGATGGGATTGTTTTCGACACCGATTGCCATACTGCCGACAAGCTGCGGCGTTATTATTTACTATCTGTTCCGGATTATCAGGGAGGCTGCCGCAAGACAGGTGAATCTGGCGATTGAGGATATTCTTCAGCTGTATACGGATGTGATAGACAGTCTGTTCGCGAATCAGCTTATGTTCATGACAATTGCCGTATTCGCGGTTGTGATTCTTGCGGTGTATCTGATCCGGAAGCTGAAGTTTGATTACGTGTTCGAAGCTGCCATTGCGCTGGGATCCGTACTGAATATCATTGCCTTCTTAATTGTCGATTTAAGACTTGACATCTCGAACCAGATTGGTACAATGATTCTTGGGACCGTCGGTTCGGCGGTGATTGTATATCTGATCTATCTGTTTCGTCAGATTCTTGATTATTCGGCGGCAGAGAATGTTCAGTTTGAAGATGATAACTATTACTATTTTGTAAAGGCAGTGCCTAAAGTTGATGTTACGGTTCCTCAGTTCCATGTCAAGCGGATTGGCGGACAGGAAGCAGGGGAACAGGATGAGGAACTCTACGAGGAAGACTACACGGAGGATGAAGCCTACGAGGATAACGGGGAGTACGATCCGGAGACAGAATACGAGGAAGAATATCCGGAGGACCCTGAACAAAGATAAGGAATCTGTCGTGCGCCGATATCGCTTCGGGGGAAGTTTAAAAGAGGGAAGCGAAGATGATGGAGAATTTTGTTGAATTTATTGATGAATACGGAAGATATCTGGTGCCGACAAGGCTGCAGATTGGGGATATTGTAGAGATTCTTCTGATCACATTTCTGATTTATCATATTATTATCTGGGTGAAGCAGACCCGGGCATGGGTGCTGGTGAAGGGACTGGCTGTGCTGCTTGTATTCTGGGTGGCAGCTTCGATTCTGCAGCTCCGGGTGATTCCGTGGCTTTTTGTGAACAGCATCGGAGTCGGTATCACTACGCTGTTTATCATGTTCCAGCCTGAGCTTCGAAAGGCACTGGAGCAGATCGGGCAGAAGAATATCGTCAGCTCTATTCTGCCGTTTGGAGAGGGGAAGGAGAGACCCGAGAGGTTCTCGGAGAAGACCATTAACGAGCTGATCCGCGGGACCTATGAGCTGGCAAGGGCGAAGACCGGAGCGCTGATGGTGATTGAGATGGAGGTCAATCTCGCGGAATATGAGCGTACGGGAATTGAGATTGGAGCGGTTGTAACCAGCCAGCTGCTGATTAATATCTTTGAGCATAATACGCCGCTGCACGACGGGGCGGTTATTATCCGGGGAGATCAGATCACGGCGGCGACGTGCTATCTGCCCCTGTCCGATAATATGGGACTGAGCAAGGAGCTTGGCACCAGGCACAGGGCCGGAGTCGGAATCAGTGAAGTGACGGACAGCTTTACGATTATCGTGTCCGAGGAGACCGGAAAGGTATCCATTGCCAGGGACGGGCAGATTACCCGGAACGTGGACGGTGATTACTTAAGGGCCAAGCTGATTGAGATTCAGAAGAAGAAGACGATTGTGGAACCGAAGAAGAAGATAAGATTCTGGAAGGGGAAGAGCAGGGATGAAAAAAAAGCTGATTAAGAACCTGGAAGTTAAGATTTTATCTCTCGTTCTTGCCATACTGTTATGGACGCTTGTCATGAATATCAGCGATCCGGAGGAGACCAGGACGATTGAGGATTTTCCGGTTACGGTGATTAATGAGGACGCGATTGCCGAAGCGGATAAGGTCTATACGATTGAATCGGGCGATACGGTGGATATCACGATCCGGGGCCCTCAGTCGGTGGTCAGAAGCGTGTCCGAATCGGACTTTACGGCGATTGCCGATTTGTCGAAGACCTCTGCGGTCGGAGCTGTCATTATCGATGTGAGGGTATCCGCGCAGTATGAGGATGATTTGACGATTACGACGGGAAGACGCAATGACGCGGTTATGATCGTGTCTCTTGAGGATAAGAAGACGGAGTCGTTCCGGGTGAATGTCCGGGTACAGGATGAGGTGCCTGACAATTATTATGTCATGCTGAGTGATACGACTTCTGCTCCGAATATGGTGGAAGTGACGGGAGCGGTATCCAAGGTGGATGATATCATGGAGGTTGTGGCAGAGGTGTCTGTTCAGTGGCGCACCGCTTCGTTCACAACCCAGACGACTCTCAAGGCCTATAATTCCTACGGGTATGAAGTGGACGGCCTGCAGTTCGATACCGAAGAGGCCGAGGTGGCGGTCAGTATTGTCCCTACCAAGGAGGTTGAGGTAGAGGTCGTTCCGGAAGGAATTGCATATTATGGTTATACAACGGAGAGGATTGACAATGATCCCAAGGTGATTACGATTGCGGGAGAGCAGGAGGCACTGGATAAATATGTGATCTTCCGGCCATCCTTTAATATCTCAAGCTGGCAGGATGAGAACGGCGACGGGATTATGCAGGGCGAGCTTGATCTGCAGGAGATTTACGGAGATCAGATGGAAGAGGACGGGGTTGTATTCGTGGAAGAAGATACGAAGGTCGCGGTCCGGGTTACCTTCCAGAAGGAAGGCAGGCAGAGGATTGTACTGCGGGCGGAGGATATCGAGGTACGCAATCTTCCCGATAATGTGGCGGGAATTGTGAGTCTTGACGGCGCTTATACGACGATTCTTGAAATAACGGGCTATATGGGAGAGGAGCGGCTGACCGCGGACGATGTGCATCCCTATGTAGAACTGGTGGGGAGTACGATCGGGGAGACATACCGCACGGAGGTCCGGATCGATCCGGATATTCCGGGGGTTACCAAGGATGGCTCCTGCATTGTATCTGTTACCCTGGTAGAGTCACAGGCGGAAGAGTAAGGGGTTGGATATTATGGTGACCGGACATATTACGATTACGAATCCATACGGGATTCACCTCAGGCCGGCAAGCTTCCTTTGCCGGCTGGCGCTGGAGTATGAATCGAGCGTCAGCATGCGCAAGGGGACGGCCGTGGTGAATGCGAAGAGTGTCCTGGGTGTCCTTGGAGCCTGCGTCAGGTGCGGGGATGAAGTGGAATTCATATGTGAGGGCAGGGATGAGACGGAAGCGCTGAACGCGATCCTGGAGGCTGCCAGAGGCGGGTTCGGAGAGGAGGCGGCCGGTTCTTAAGCCGGCCGGAGCAATCCTCTTTTTTATTCTTAAGTGATTGGAGATTTGTTTGTGCGCAGAGTGTTTGATAATTTTATGAAGTATCGTTTTTTGCTGG
>CALWGS010000216.1 GCA_944380155.1 uncultured Lachnospiraceae bacterium | reverse complement strand
ATTCCATGATTCATCCCTCTGCCCGGGCACCTTCTGCCGTTTCGTCCCCTCTGCCAGTCTCCGGACGCTTCGGCTTACGCCCGCCGGAACAAGTCCCGCGAAGACAGGTCTGAGCACGCCCGCAATTCTCTGCAGCCGGGACACCGGAAGCCTGGAGAAATATCTCCCCCGAAGCTTCATTTCACAGATGCGGTCCCGGACGGTCCGCCGGCGGTAAGCCGCCCGATCCTCCCGGTAGCACAGCAGCTGCTCCGGCAGGTTATATGCCCGGTACCCGCCCAGATACAGTCTTAAGAACAGCTCATAATCCTCACACCGCCTGGTCTCCTCCGAAACCAGGTATCCGCCTTCCCTCCTGAGCACCTCTGTCCGGAACATCACGGTCGGATGAATGAAGGGCGAGTATTTGATGTAGTCCGCCGGCTGCGGCTCCTCTCTCATTTTGCGCTCTCCCCAGATTCCGTCATCATCGATCAGCTTGGCGCCGCTTCCCACGAATGCCGTCTCCGGATGATTCTCCAGATATTCATACTGTCTGGCCAGCCGCTCCGGAAGACAGATATCGTCCGCGTCCATCCGCGCAAGATACTTCCCGGATGCCTCTGCGATGCACCCGTTCAACGCATAAGCCAGGCCATGATTCCTGCTCTCTCCAAGCAGCCGGATCCGCGGATCCCGCCCCGCAATCCGTTCCAGAAGCTGCCTTCCCTCCTCTCCCGATCCGTCATCGAAGATCAGAAGCTCCAGATCCCGGAAGGACTGCTTCAGAACCGAATCGACCGCCTGCATCAGCTGCTCCTCATTGGTCTGATTGTAGACTCCCATTATGACACTGATTACAGGCATCGGTAAATCTCCCTCATGACAGCCTGCGCATGTTCTGCGCCGTACTGCCGCGCCGCGTTCCGCGCCTTTTTCCCCATCCGCCTGCACAGCCCCGGGCTCTGGCTGAGTCTGCGGATGGCCGTCTGATAGGCCTGCGGCGTATTCCGGCAGACAATGCCGTTGCTCTCGTCCACAATGTATTCTCTGATTCCGCGGTTATCACTGGTGATGATCGGAAGTCCGGCTGCCATGGCCTCCAGTACCGACATCGGAAGCCCCTCCCGTATGGAAGGGAAGATAAAGCAATCCGCGCTGCACAGGATCGGAGTAATATCCTCCCGATATCCCGCAAGCACCACAGTTCCTTCCAGCCCAAGCTCCCGGATCAATTTCTCAAGCCGTCCCTGCTCAGAGCCCTTCCCGCAGATCACATACCGGAGATTCGGATCCTTCAGTCCGGCCAGAGCCCGGATCACAACCTCGTGGTTCTTATTCTTGTTCAACTCTCCGACCGACACCAGAACGAAATTCTCCGGAGAGAATCCAAATTCCTTTCGCTTCTCTGCAACCTGCTGTTTGTCCGCCGATACGAACCGTTCGGGCGCCAGCCCGGCTCCCGGTGTCTGATACACCAGACACTGCTGCCCCGTCCACGGCTGCTGCTGCGCGCAGAACTTCTGCGCACACAGATAGTCCTCCCGGTTAATGGTCAGCAGCACATCCGTATAGAGCGACATCCGGCATTCCACCGGATAATACAAAAGCCATCCAAGCAGCGGCCCTCCCTGATAGAAATGAAAGCCGTGCGCCGTATACAGAACCTTCACCCGATCGGGCCCCTTCCTTCTCTTTCGCGCCGCCAGTCTGGTCAATACCCCGGCGACGGGCGTATGGCAGTGGATCAGAGAATAGCCGTTCTCTTTGATCAGCCGCTTCAGCTGAAGATAAGCCCTCCCGTTCTGTAGGATCTGTCCGGGAGAACGGGCAAAATCAATCTGATGGCAGCAAATCCCCTGCTGCTTTAGAAATTCCATATCATATTCATAAATCCGGATATTAAAATTAGACGCATAATGAACCTCATATCCCAGTTCCTGCAGGATATGGGCGTTTCCCAGCTCGAACCGCGGCAGAAAACCGCCGACCGTTGCTGTGATCAGTGCTTTTTTTCTGTTCATAACCGTTCACCGCGATGCAAAAAGGCATGCTTCGCCACGAACTCCCGCACTCCCGCGGCAGCCCCCGGCCACACCTCTATAACCTTCCGCCCCCGTCAACGCGCAAAAGCGACGATTGCCGTTTTGGAATTTTCTAATTCATCGCTTCTGATTCTCTTTTGAGTCCTGTCATTCTGTCCTGGATATGAGTCACGAATTCAAAAATTCTAGATATACCCTTGTATAAGGTATCAGATCAGTATTAGATTGTCAAGATAGAAATTCGTAAATTCTAATTTATTGTCGTAATATAGGGAATGATAGAGATTACTTGCCTTAGAATCGTCATAGATTCTAGTAGAATTTTCCCTGTTTTCCATTCATTTCCCGACACAAAAAATAGACAGGAGCGCCGCCGCTTCCGCAGCAGGTTTCCTGTCTATGGCCTTGTCTTATGTCCTGTCTCTTGTTATGTCTTGTCTCTCGTTGTGTTTCGTCTTTCTTTCCTTGCAGGATTCCGCTCCGAATCACTCCACCGCCAGATGCATCACACTGCAGGCCGGCATTGTAAAGCGGATACTCCCGTTCTCTACCGTAAGCTCATCGAAGCACTCTGTATGAACCGTATCCGGCTGATCGAAGGTATTCTTCGCGTGAATCTCATTCGTCAAAATCTCCGCCTGCACCGCACCAATCTGCTTGTGTGCAATCTCAACCTCAACCGGGCAGCTCTGATCCGCAGAAAGATTCGCCACTGTAATGTGAATCCCTCCCTCCGCATCCATGGATACGGACTCCGTAAGGTTACGGATCGGATGGCCTTCCTCGATTCCGATCTCTTCTGTCTCGATGCTGCTCTCTAACAGTTCTCCCTCCTGATGATGCTTAAACAGATTGAATACATGATAGGTAGGCGTCAGAATCATCTTCTCTCCCTCTGTCAGAATCACCGACTGAAGTACATTCACAAGCTGCGCGATATTCGCCATCTTCACGCGCCTGCAGTACTTGTTAAACAGATTCAGATTGATCGCCGCAACCATCGCGTCCCTCATCGTATTCTGCTGATACAAAAAGCCCGGATTCGTCCCCGGCTCCACATCGTACCAGGTTCCCCACTCGTCCACAATCAGTCCGATCCGATTCTCCGGATCATAGGAATCCAGAATCGCGATATGATTCTTAAGAAGCGTTTCCATATAGTTGGTTTTGCGCAGCGTCTTGTAATATGCGGCCTTGTCGAAGTCCGTTGCGCTGCCCTTCTTATCCCAGCCTTCCTCTCCGTCCGGCACCGTATAATAATGCAGGGAGATTCCGTTCACGAAGCGGTCCGCGCCCCTTCCGTTCCGATCGCTTAAGGTCTCAAGCAACGTCTTCATCCAGTCATAGTCATCGCCGCTCGGTCCGCACGCGATCTTATAGATCCACTCATTGCTCTTGTAATTCCGAACATAGGTCTGATAACGGCGGTACTCATTGGCATAGTATTCCGGACGCATATTGCCGCCGCAGCCCCAGTTCTCGTTGCCTACGCCGAAATAATTCACCCTCCAGGGAGCCTCATGTCCGTTCGCCTTGCGCAGATCCGCCATCGGGGATACCCCTTCGAAGGTCATATACTCTACCCACTCCGACATCTCCTGCACCGTTCCGCTCCCGACATTTCCATTAATATAGGTCTCACAGCCAATCTGACGGCACAGCTCCATGAACTCATGCGTTCCGAAGCTGTTATCCTCCACAACGCCGCCCCAGTGCGTATTAATCATCTTCTTGCGGCTTTCCTTCGGCCCGATGCCGTCCTTCCAGTGGTATTCATCCGCAAAGCACCCGCCCGGCCAGCGCAGGACCGGAAGCTTCATCTCCCTCAGCGCGGCAACTACATCATTCCTCATACCGTTCGTATTCGGAATTGGAGAATCCTCTCCCACATATAATCCCTCATAAATGCACCGCCCCAGATGCTCGGAAAAATGCCCCTGGATCTCCTTGTTCATCTTACCCTTCTTTACCGCCGCGTTCACATACAGCTTTGCCATTGTCCGCTCTCCTTTCACACATGGTGTCTTCCGTTCCGAATTCTATGTAACCACAGACTGTCTCTGCCCACTCACCCTCGCAGTTCCATCCTACAACACGATTCCTGATGAATCAATCTCTTTTTTGAACAAATTACGGGATAGGAAAATGCGCGAAAAAAAGCACCAACCCCATGGCTCCTGCGTCCACAAAATCGGTACTTTGTAATGCGCCTCCAGGGGCTCGAACCCTGGACACCCTGATTAAGAGTCAGGTGCTCTACCAACTGAGCTAGAAGCGCATACCTGATATCTTGTCTTATATCATTTCTTAAGGATTTCTTAATGACAAAAAGTATTATATCGCATGACTCGACAGAAATCAAGCACTTTTTTATATTATTTTAATTTTTATATAATTTTTTTAATGAATTGGTATTTCGCCCTCTGTTTTTGGATAAATTGACGGAAGATTTCCCATCTGTATACCCAAATCATGCCCCCAAGCGTCCCCCGAAGACAGCCGTAACCCTGCCGCCCCCTCCCGGCTCTCCTCCGATTTCGATTCCTCCCCCGTGCTTCTCGCATAGGAGTCGGCACAGATACAGGCCCATCCCGTAATGTCCGTCCGTCCCCGTCCCGTTCTGAAACGGAATCCCGGCGTTCCGGTAAGCCTCCTTCGCAAATCCCGGACCGTCATCTCTGACGGTCAGGATCAGGCAATCGGTTCCCGAATGGAGCGTTACCTCAATCCGGGAGTCCGCGTAGCGCAGAGCGTTCGTCATCAGATTCTCAAGCACCCGCCAGAATGCCGCGCAGTCAAGCAGGCAGGATTCCGCCTCCTGCTCTGCTGTCAGAACTGCCGAAATCCCGCTTCCCGATGCCAGCGCCTTAAGATACTCTCTGATCTCACCGACAAGGGGCCCAATCGGGACTGCTTCCGGATGAACCTCCAGATCCTCAAGGCTGACCAGCTCTCTGACCGATTCCGTATACTCCGTCAGCCGTTCAGACGCGGCCTTTAACTGGGACAGCGTCTCCATCAGCTTATCCGTATCGATCCTGCCCCGCTGGATGTTCTTGAGCAGATATTCCGTGTACCCCCGAATGACTGTAAGAGGCGTGCGAAGCTCATGCGCAATCGATGCGTTGATGCGCCTGCGCTCTTCCAGCATTCTCCACATGGCCTGATTCTTCTTCAGCACTTCGTCCCGCATCTGTTCAAAGATCCGGCACAATCTGCCCATTTCATCCCCGCTCTCATACCGCAGGACAAAGGCCAGATCTCCCCGCCCAATTCTGCCGATTCCATCCTCAAGAAGCGCAATCGGCTTCTTCAGCTTCCTGTGATAGAACAGGGCCGCCGCCCCGGCAACACCCGCCGTCAGAATCAGAATCGGCAGAAGAATTGACGCATAGCCTGCCGCGCGGAACAAAAACATCTCTTCCCCCGTCCACTCCGCCGCTCCCGCAAAGGTTTCGTCTTCTGCGCCGCCCTCCCCGGAGTTTCCCCATGCCCCCGCGATGTCATCCGCCGGTATTACGATTCCCGCAAGCTCCTCCCCTTCCACAGTATAATAATACATGCCGTCTCCGGGTGAGAGCCATATCGTATGCTCCTCCCTCAACCCCTCCTGTATCTTCATGCAGCCCCACATGGCTGCGGCGGACAGCCCGCCGCACAGAAGCACCATCGCCGCAACAATAACTCCCAGGGATTTTCTCAGAGAAAGAGAATCCCATTTTCTACCGTTTCTTCCTGTCATGTTCGAATCCATCGATATCCCACACCCCATACCGTTTCAATATACTGCTTTCCCGAGACCGCTTCCAGCTTACTCTTAATCTTGCGGACATGCTCCTTCACCACCAGGCTGTCGCCCTCTGCGTCGTACCCCCAGATCCTCTCATAGATCATATCCCGTCCGAATACCATTCCCGCATTCATGGATAACAGCTCAAGAATATCGAATTCCCTCCTGGAGAGCGATATTGTCTGCTCCCGATAGACCACGGTCCGCGCCGAGTAATCAATTACCAGCCCGTCTGCAAACCGCTGATCCGCCGCCCGGTGCACCCGTTCCTCTCTGCGCAGATGCGCTTCAACGCGCGCCGTCAGTTCCTCCATCGAAAACGGCTTCACAATATAGTCATCACCCCCGGCCCGCAGTCCGTTGAGCTTATCTTGCATCTCGCCTTTGGCTGTCAGGAACAGAATCGGACACGCAATATGCCTGCGGATGCCGGCACAGAAGGTGATTCCGTCCAGATCCGGCATGGCAATATCAAGCAGAACCAGATCCGGCTTCTTTCCCAGCATCGCCTCCGCCTGACCGGCATTTCCCGCGGTATACACCAGATACCCCTCTGCTTCGAAATGATCCCGAAGCAGATTTTGGATCATGGGTTCATCGTCAACCACCAATAATTTATACTGCATTGCACCGCCTCCGTCCCTAAAGCAAAAGAAACGCCCCGGCTGCCGCCAGGTATCCAATCACCACATTTCCCGTTCCAAGTCCCGCCGCGGCTCCGATCCCGCCGTACAGGAAGGCCGTTCCCGCGGCTGCGGCGGTGTATTCCGCATACGGGAACCTGCAGTTCAAAGCCCGCATCACCGCCGCAAAGACCGCAAGACTGACAGCCGCCGTTGCCGCAGCCATCAAAAGCCGCAGAATTAGAATCACCGTTCCCGGTATCTGTTTTGATTGAACCAGCTCCCGGACTCTTCGGTCCTGTTCCGGCGCGCCGACCGGCGTAAGCAGCAGGATCCCGGCAAAGCCCGCTGCTTCCTTCAGGCATTCAGCGGAATGAAGGGCGTCAAGATTGGAGATCCCGCGATACAAGGGCACCAGACACAGCACCAGAACTGCCGTAAGCAGGCTGCCCGCCGTATTAAGCCGGAAGTTTTGCACGAATAAGCCTGCCAGCAGACGTAAGTCTCTCCGCCGCATGAAGCCGCCCCCTTCTCTTTAAGCTCAGAATGTAAGCCGATGCTCCGACAAGCAGCAGGGCAAGTCCTGCCATCAGCAGGCGGTTTGCCGTAATCAGCCCCAGATTCTCCTCTATCAG
>CALWGS010000215.1 GCA_944380155.1 uncultured Lachnospiraceae bacterium | reverse complement strand
GTCCTGCCGCCAGAAAGCAGGGGATCAGCACAATTCCTCCAAGCAGGCTGTCATAAAACAGCCAGCCCGCTCCTGCTCCGTACAGAATACTCTTCCCAAACAGGCACAGCCGTTCGCCCGCCGTCCGCCGCAGGCTTGCGTAATCCGCGGGAACCGCCTCCCTGCCCCTTCTATCCGCCGCGTCAGCCTTCCTCACGCGCATCCGTCTCCCTTCTCCTTCCTCCGGCTCTCACCATCTTGTTCACCCGGATCAGACTGCTGCCCGTCCGCTTCAGACTCCCGATCACCTTCCCGCCTGTCTCCTCTCCCTCCTCCCGAAACACATAGATCGGATTCAGCTCAATCTCGCCGTCTACACAATCCAGCACCTCCGTAATCTCAAGCACTCTCCTGGAATGATCCCGGAGCCGCCCAAGGTGAATAATCAAATCAAGCGCGGAGGCAATCTGGCGGCGCACCGCCAGAGCCGGGATATCCGCCCCCAGCATCACCATGGTCTCGAGCCTTGAGAGCATATCCCCCGCGGAGTTGGCATGGCCCGTAGACAATCCGCTGTGCCCGGTATTCAGCCCCTGAAGCATATCGATTGCCGCGTCATCCCTGACCTCTCCTACAATAATCCGATCCGGTCGCATCCGCAGACTCGACTTAATCAGCTCCCGAATCGTCACCGCGTTCTTCCCCTCTACATTCGCGTTCCGCACCTCAAGCCTGACCAGATTCGGAATCGATGTAATCTGCAGCTCCGCTGAATCCTCAATGGTGATCACCCTCTCGTCCGCCGGAATATATCCGCTTAACGCATTCAGGAACGTTGTCTTTCCCGCGCCCGTGCCGCCGCTGATAAAGATATTGTATCCCGCCGCCACGAGGCCTTTCAGGAATTCCGCTGCTTCCCCGGATATAGAGCCGTATGCAATCAGCTGCTCCATTGTCATCGGCTTCTCCGGAAATTTCCGAATTGTAACCACCGGTCCAATCAGCGAGATAGGCGGAAGTACAATATTCACCCTGGATCCGTCATACAGCCTTGCGTCCACAATCGGACTTGTCTCATTGATCACCCGGTTCGCGCCGGAGACAATCTGCTGAATAATGTCGAACAGTTTTCTCTCCGATTCGAACTGCCTGTCCCACTCTTCAATCCTCCCCGCCTTCTCGATGAAGATACGGGAGGCTCCGTTGATCATAATCTCTGTAATTTCGGTATCCTCTACCAGCTCCTGCAGAATATCCAGTCTTCGGATAGAATTAAAAATATCCCGTCTCAGCTGCAGGCGTTCCCTGATTCCGAGATATTTCTCCCTGCACCGCAGCTGCAGCGTATGATCAATCATGTCCAGAAGCTCTTCATCCGTAAGCTCCTTCGACAGATCGATGGCTCTCATGATCTCTTCCTTCAGTTCCTGTCCCAGCTTCGTCATCGTCCTATTCCTCCTGAAGGACTTCTCTGACATATCTTCCGAGCCTGCCCTCCTGAAGCTGGTTCAGCCCGAATTCCTTCCTTAACAGCAGCTCATCCCTCGGCGGACACAGCCTCTTAAGCCGTCCGGCAATCTCCTCCTCTCCCGACCGCCTCAGCTGTCCCAAAAAACAGGAATATTTCTCCTGTTCCAGGAAGCCGCCTCCGACAGGGACCAGAATCCGGCTGCTCGAACGCAGCAGCGCCATGACTCCGGAATTCATAATGCCGATATCAAATACAACATATCTGTAATTCTCTTCCTCCAGCTGCGCGATCCATCTCTCCACATCCTCCGGTGCCAGTTCATTCAGATCCATCCCGTTTTCCGGCTGTGCAATATAATCCAGAGAATCCTTCCTGCAGACGACGGAACGGAACTTAGATTTCCATGCCGTCCCCGACTGCTTCAGATAGTACAGCCAATCCGATATCCCCTGCTCGGGCTTCTGCTTCATCAACACGGAAAGCACGGAATACGGTTCCAGTCCCACATACAGCGTCTCTCCCTTCCCTGACAGCTCCAGAGCCGCCGACAGCGCAATACAGGTCTTCCCGCTCCCGCCGCACGGGGAATATATGCTGTACAGCTTCATGTTCCCGGACATCATCCGGCCCGCTCCCGGATCCTCTGACAGATACAGCAGCATAATCTCATGGATCAGCTCCCTGGCGGACTGGAACTTGAAGAACACCGGATACGGAGAGTCATCCCTGACACGGGAATTCTCGGACAGCAGGCAGATGCGGCCGATATTCTCCCTTCCGCTCAGCCCGTCTCCGAATAACTCCTCCACATCCTCCCCCAGAAGCAGAATATCGATCCTGTTCTGCCTCAGGTACGCATTCAGACTCTCTATGTTGGTAAACACTCTGGCATGAAAGTCATACTCCTTCTTTCGATTCACATACTCCATGAGATGATGGCTGAAATCTGTCTCAAAATCATAAATAGCCAAAACCTTCTCCACCCTAGTCCCCCCATTCTCTCAGACTCATCAGGAATAAAAACGCAAGCATCATCGGCACGGAAAAATGGATCGCGCTCCTGTAGGCATCCTCCCGGCCCTCATAATACCTTCCCCTGTCCCCGCTGCGAAGGTATCCGGCCAATCGCAGGAACCGTTCCCGGATATTATGATTCGCGGCCAGTACGACCACCGACATCACCGCTCCCGCGGCAAATGACACCGGAATGTGCCGGACTAAGAATCCCGGCCCCATGAAGCTTCCAATCACGGCGAATAATTTAATATCGCCGGCGCCCAGCATTCCCCGCCGAAACAAAACAAACAGCAGCAAAACCGCAGCTACAATTCCCGCCGCCCCGGATAAGAACCCCGGAAGTCCCCGCAGGATCGTTCGAAGTCCCATACCGGCAAAGATTCCCCATAGACAGAGCCGATTTGGAATCCTTCTCTCCTTCAAATCAAACAGGACAGCAGAAAAAAGGAACACAAATAAAACCGCACACTCCGGCAGCATGCTACACCTCCTGATTCTGTGAACAACAACACCCCGGCCAAAAACCCCGAAGCTCCTGCCGTCTTCCGGGCCCCTGCCCCTGCAGATAATCTGCCCTTGCAGATAAACAAATAAGGAATTCCATGCGCGAACAAACACAAATGAATGAAAGAACTATCAGAAATAACAGTGTGTGACAGAAAAACGCGCATAACAAATGTTACAGTTATCATACCTCACACCCGATGCAAAGTCAACGCCTCCGTCCGATATTTCCAAATTTCGGCAGATCCGGCAGTTCATCCGTGCAAAATTATCGGATTCGTCAAAAATCCCCCTTTGTCAGACCTCCAAAAAACAGGCCGTTTTTCATGCAGTATGCATAAAAAAACGACCTGTTTTTGTACGGATCCGACAGGTATCGGCCGGAATTCCCGGCCTAAGAGCCCGCCCTCAGGCAAAGCACAATACCATTCCATACATGACTATAATTCCTGGAATTCCCAATACACCGGCAACCCCCGCCGTAACCGGATTAATTCCGACCGTAAGCCCAAGCGTCCTCCAGACGGGCAGCATGTTCACTCCGTATATCAGTGTGATTCCCACACAAGCACGAAGCAGAAAATTAACCAGCCACTCCCTGCGGCGGCAGAACATCCAAAGCAGCGCAGCCGCAAGGCAGATCGACAGAACCGCCGCAATCCAGTCGTAATTCATTCTCCCTCCTTTCCTGTCTGTGAAACAAGCCGGTAATCCATAGATATGAACGTATAATCCCGGATATTCCGTCTATAATCAAGAAAACCAGAAAAAACCAGCCGCGCACTGCCTCTTTGGCATACTGCGCAGAATCGAGGTGAATGATGAGACCGTTTCACTCCAAAACAGAACAATTTGAGAATCCTCTGACCGAAGAACTGAGCGAAGCCAAACGCGCTCTCGAGATTGCATACTCACGCTTTGAAAACGTTGTTGATCCGGATCTGATCGACTGTTCTATCTATGAAGTCAATTCCATCCTGGAACGCTACAAATATCTCCTGAAGCTGGCCAAAGCGGCGGATGCCGGGCCGGAAACAGCATCCCGGGTTCCCGTCTCCAAGACGACCTGACGGCAGAGGACACGCAATCCTCTGCCGTTTTTCTCATGTTACGATTCTGTTCATTCTTACAACAGAATACAATAAAACAGGGCCAAAACGAAGGGAGGATTCCATGAGAAAGAAACGCCTGCTTCTGATTCTTCTAATCACAGCCGTACTCCTGCTTTCCGCCTGTGCGCGCCGCGGATCCGGGCAGCCCTCACAGACACAGACAGAATTCGAGATATTCCTCAATCAAATCTTTGCCAATGAAATTTCCGGGGATGCGCTGACCCTGCATTATCTTGTCACGGAACCCGCTGACTACGGCATCACCCACGCAGAAACCGGCTTCGGAGAGTTTGGAACCGAGGCACAAAACCGCCTTGGCGCAGAGGCAGAGAACTATTTAACGGGGCTCTCTGAATTTGCCTATGATGAGCTTTCCGAAGATCAGCAGCTGATCTATGAGATTCTCGAACGAAGTCTCAGGGATTCGCTCGCGCTGTCAGACTATCCGCTGTATGCCGAGGTTCTCGGGCCGACTACAGGCATTCAGGCACAGCTCCCGATTCTGCTGGCCGAGTACGGAATCTCAGATCGCGGGGATGTCGAATCCTATCTGGCACTGCTCGACGATGTGGATGATTATTTCCTTCAGATTGTAGAATACGAAAAAGAGAAAGCACAAGCCGGCCTGTTCATGACGGATGATACTGCAGACTCCATCATTGCCCAGTGCCGGGCCTTTATTGCGGATCCGGAACAGAATTATCTGATCCTCTGCTTTGAAGAAAAACTCGAAAGCATTCCCGATCTGTCACAGGAGGAACGGGAGAGCTTTTCAGAGCAAAACCTGGAAATCGTACAGAATGATATCATAGGAGCTTACGAACATCTCGCCTCGTCCCTGTCCGAGCTCAAGGGCAGCTCAGCCGGGGAGGGCGGGTTGTGCCGCCTGGAACACGGACGGGAATATTACAGCCTGCTTGTCCGGATCCGGACCGGCTCGAACCGGAGCATCGATGAGATCCGCTCTCTGCTCACGGACAGTCTGCAGGAATGCCTGATTACCCTGTCTGAGATTGCCGGCAGTGTTCCGGACATCTATACTCAGTATGAAACAATGGAATTCCCCGAGACCGATCCGGCCGGGAGCCTGGACTATCTGAAGGAGGCAATGCTGGCGGACTTTCCGCCCGTCCCTCAGGATATTCGATGCGATGTCCGCTACATCCACGAATCCCTCGAGGATTACCTCAGTCCTGCTCTGTATCTGCTTCCCGCCATTGACGACTACCGCAATAACCGCATTTACATCAATACCTCCGATGCCTATGACCGAAGCGCCCTGTTTCCCACTCTTGCCCATGAAGGATATCCCGGGCATCTCTATCAAAATGTCTACTTCTATTCCGGCGATCCGGAACCAATCCGGAGCCTGCTTGATGTGACAGGATATTCGGAAGGCTGGGCCACCTATGCGGAACTTTATTCCTATGAAGTGGCAGGAATCTCGCCGGAGCTGGCCGCCTTCCTGCAGGCAAATATCCTTGCCGCACACTGCCTGTATTCCCTTACGGATATCGGAATCCATTCGGATGGCTGGAACGTTGCCGACGCCGCTTCGTTTCTTGGCTCCTACGGATTCTCCGCCGATACGGCCGCTCGGATCTATCAGGTTCTGGCGGCGGAGCCGGGAATGTACCTGCCCTATTCGGTCGGATGCCTTGAAATTCTCTCCCTGCGGGAGCAGGCAATGGAAGAACTGGGCGATTCCTTCCGTCTGCTGGATTTCCACACCTTTCTTCTTGACTGCGGCCCCGCTCCGTTTGATTTAATTGAAGAGAGGATGGATGACTGGATGAATGAATATTAAAAAAGGTGTCTGACGCCTGTTCAAGCCGGCGCCTTCTCCGTGAGGAAGCATCCGACAATTCTCATGTCTTCTGCTTTCTCCCCGCCAGCAGCATCCCGGATGTAAACGCCGTGAACGGAGCAACCAGCACCAGACCGAAGCTTCCAACGATCGTATCCAGGATCTCGGAAGAGACATATTTATAATTCAATATATTATAGACCGGCGTTCCCTGTGCCATGAATACCATCAGCAGGGCGATGTACCCGCCGGAATACGCCAGCAGAAGCGTGGTCGTCATGGTTCCCATTGCGGCTCTTCCCACATTCATGCCGGATTTGACGGCCTCTCTCCTGCTGATGGTAGGACACTTCTCAACCACCTCGTTCACCGCGCTCGTGATGTCCACCGCAAGATCAATCACCGCACCCGACGCCCCGATAAAGATACTTGCCATGAAGATCTGGGTCAAGCTCAGATCCTGATAGCCGGAATACAACAGGCTCTCCGAATTCGACATGATGGCCCCATGAATCTGGAACAGATCCGTGAAGATCACTCCCATAATACAGGTAACTAAAATTCCCAGAGCCGCTCCGGCTGTAGCCGCAACGAACTTTCGGTGGAACCCGTACACAAGGGATATGATCACGGCGGTCAGGAAGATTGTAATAATCAATCCCGCAAAGATTGGATTGTAACCGTTGAGATAAACCGGAACCAGAACCTTCCAGATCGTAAGAATCGTAATCACGAACGCGAGCACCGCTCGTAATCCCGTATCTTTCGCGAACAAGAGCAGGAACAGAATGAACGCGCCTGCCAGAATTAACTCTTTGTTGATCCGGTAATGATCAATCATATTGACGAAGATGACCTCATCCCCCTCATAATCAATCACCACCAATGCCTTGTCTCCCGGCTCAAATATCTTATCCGACTCCAGGGAACCGTTCAGCGGATTGAATCCTTCCACAATCTGTCCTTCAAATTTTCCGCCGAGGAGCTCCAGCTCACAGGTCTGTTCTCCGGAACGAATCAGTCCGGTATCGATGATGTTGTCATTATTCACACTGATTACCCTTGCCGCGCACCGGTCGGTTCCCTGATAGATCACCGCTCCCTCATATCCCGTCGGTATCACAATCAGGAGAATACACAGCAAGATACTAATCAGGACCGGCGCGTGATAATTCTGCTTCTCACGGCTCCATTCCCATTTCTTCTTCTCTGTCTTGTCCTTCTTCCACATTCCAATCTGTCCCTTTCCGTGTTTCGCTTATGCCTGTCATTCTATATAACCGGAAAAAGGGTGCCGCAGGCATATGCCCGCGGCATCCCTCTTTCCCCGCTGTGAACGGCTGATTCGGATGTCCGCTCCCACAGTTTCTTACTGCACCTGAAGCAGTGCGGCAAGGTTATCATAAATCATCGTGTTATCATAGTAGCCGTTGAATAACTCAGCGCCCTCTCCCTGAGCAAGTACGGCAACCGGAAGTCCGGTATGTGCGTAAGAGCTGAAGTTGATGCCCGACTTGTTATTCAAAATGTGAGTAATCGTAACAGACAGGGGCTCATAGGTTCCGTACATTACGTACTCCTTCTGGGTATTCTCACGCTCTACATAACCCATGGTCTTGTTGTAAGCTTCCTTCAGCAGGCTGAGCTCATAATCAGTCAGAACCAGCTTGGGATCCTTCACTGCATCATTCACATCATCTGCCGTCATCAGTCCGAACAGTTCCTTGATATCATCTAATACCTCATCAAAAGAAGTATTGTTCTCCTTGTACTCTGCTACATACTCGCTGTCGTACTTCGCATAGGAAATCTTCTGGTTCTCGATGTTGGTAAGGAAGGTGTCATAATCGGTTCCTGCGAATCCAATCGTCAGACCGCCGGTCTCATGGTCGCCTGTTACGACAATCAGAGTCTCATCCGGATGCTCATTGTAGAAATCAATTGCTTCCTGTACGGCATCTGCCAGAGCAAGCGTATCGCTGATTGTGGAACCTGCATCATTTGCATGACATGCCCAGTCAATCTTGCCGCCCTCTACCATCATGAAGAAGCCGGTCTCGTTGTCCAGAACCTCGATTCCCTTCTCAACATAGTCTGCAAGAGACCACTCATTTGCTGCACGGTCAAAATCATAGGACAGAGAATCCGAATCCGCAAGGTGCTGTCCGATTACGATTGCCTTTCCATCCTCAGCTGTCAGTCTGGCCGCCTCTGCCTGAGTCTGTACTACGGTGTAGCCGGCTTCCTCAGCCAGGTCATAGATGCTCTCCTGATTGCCGTCCGCTCCGTTCGGCTGAAGCAGTCCGCCGCCTGCGAAGTAATCAAAATCGCTCTCGATCATCTGAAGACCGATTTCATAGTACTCGTTCCTGCTCGCTACTTTAGCATAGAATGCCGCAGGAGTCGCATGGTTTAAGTTAACCGTCGAAATGATGCCGACCTTGTAGCCAAGCTGCTCCTTCACCTGCTCCGTAATCGTCTCGTATTCGATTCTCTTGGTCTCATCCATGTTGATGGTACCGCTGTAAGTCTTATATCCGGTCGAAAGAGATGTTGCGGTCGATGCGGAATCCGGGCAGAAGGAAGTGGAATCATACGTAACCGCAGAACCTGCAGCCTCGAAGTTCATAAAGTTCAGATACTCATTCCCCATCAGAATGCTGCTGTTGCTGTTCACTCTCTCCTGCTCAAGCGCTCCCAGGTAATCAGAAGCAATCTGAATCTGAGGATAGCTCATTCCATCGCCAATGAACAAAAACACATACTTCGGGACATTCGTTCCCTCCGGTACCGCAACGGCCTCTGCTGCCTGAGCAACCGTCGAATTGTCGGCAAGCTTTGTCATACCTGCGTAGGCTCCCGAGAAAAGCATTGCACCCGCAAGAGCCGCAGCGCCGATTCTTTTTAATCCGTTCATAAAAAACCTCCCTGTGCTTCTTCGTTGTTTACAGGGGAAAGTTTACCATTGGATTGTCAAAAAAACTTACGGCATTTCGTAAAACCTCTGTAAATTTATAAAAAGTACCATTTTACCTTATCAAAGCATTTCTTGCTCCTAAATCAGCAGATTTCTGCCCCCGCAGGCATATCTTTTTCAGGAACCATGAGCGAAAGATTGCCCTCCGCATCCTCCGCGCACAAGAGCATTCCCTCCGAGAGGATTCCGGCCAGCTTCGCAGGCTTGAGATTCACAACTACCATGACCTTCTTGCCGACCATCTGCTCGGGAGTGTAGTGTGCCTTAATTCCGGACACGATCTGTCTGACCCGGCTTCCGATCCGAACCTGAGAGCATAACAGCTTCTTCGATTTCTTAACCTCTTCGCACGCGATGATTTCACCGACCTGGAACTGAAGCTTCGCGAAATCCTCATACGTAATCTCAGGTTTCGCCTCGATATCAATTCCTTCCGGCTCTTTCTCCGGGGAGGAAGGCTGCCCGGCTTCTTCGGGCTCTCCCGCGCCGAACTTCTCCTCTACCTTCGCAAGAACCTCCTTCCTGTCAAGTCTTGCGAATAAAATTTCCGGCCGATCCGTTACCTTTGTTCCGGACTCATACAACCCGAAGGTACTCAGCTCTTCCATGCTTCTTGCCTTCGCGTTCAGGGAGGTTAGAATCTTCTCTCCGGTCTCAGGCATGAACGGAATCAGCAGACTCGCTCCGATGCAGAGGCTCTCGGTCAGGTTATATAAGACCTCGGAAAGCCGTTCCTGCTTCGTCTCGTCCTTCGCAAGCGCCCACGGCATGGTCTCGTCAATATACTTGTTGCATCTCTTAAATAACGCAAAGATCTCGCTGATTGAGTCCGCAACCCTTAATTCCGCCATCTTAGCCGCCGCTTTCTTCGGGGTCTGAAGCGCCGTCTCCTTCAGCTCCTCATCCACCGGCTCCGATACTCCCGTCGCCCTTACCACGCCGCCGAAATACTTATTCGTCATGGAAATCGTCCGATTCACCAGATTGCCGAGCGTATTCGCAAGATCCGAATTGATACGCTCTACCATCAGCTCCCAGCTGATCACGCCGTCGTTGTCAAACGGCATCTCGTGCAGTACAAAGTAGCGCACCGCGTCCACGCCGAAGAAGGAGACCAGATCATCCGCATACAGCACATTTCCCCTGGACTTGCTCATCTTAACGCCTTCTCCCTCCGTCTTCTTGGGATCGGCCTGAAGAAGCCACGGATGTCCGAAGACCTGCTTGGGAAGCGGAAGCCCGAGTGCCATCAGCATAATGGGCCAGTAAATCGTATGGAAACGGAGAATATCCTTGCCGATCAGATGAAGATCCGCCGGCCAGAACTTCTCAAATAACTCGCCGTTCTCCCCGTCCACATCATATCCCAGGCCGGTAATATAATTGCTGAGCGCGTCAATCCACACATATACAATATGCTTGTCATCAAAATCCACAGGAACGCCCCATTTGAACGAGGTTCTCGAAACGCAGAGATCCTGCAGGCCCGGGAGCAGGAAGTTATTCATCATCTCATTCTTCCTGGATTCCGGCTGAATGAATTCCGGGTGACTGTTAATATGATCAATCAGCCTCTGCGCATATTTGCTCATTCTCAGGAAATATGCCTCTTCTCTGGCCGGCTGGCACTCTCTGCCGCAGTCCGGACATTTGCCGTCCACAAGCTGAGAAGGTGTGAAGAAGGATTCGCACGGCGTACAGTACATTCCCTCGTAGTACCCCTTATAGATATCTCCCTGATCATACAGCTTCTTAAAAATCTTCTGAATCTGTCTCTCATGATATTTGTCGGTGGTCCGAACAAACTTGTTGTATGACGTATTCATCAAATCCCAGATCTCTTTGATCTGTCCCGCAACATGATCCACGAATTCCTGCGGGCTGACGCCGGCCTCCTGCGCCTTTGTCTCAATCTTCTGCCCGTGCTCGTCCGTTCCGGTCTGGAAAAACACATCATATCCCTCCAGCCGCTTGAATCTGGCAATGCTGTCCGCAAGCACGATCTCATACGTATTGCCGATATGGGGCTTTCCCGATGTGTAGGCAATCGCCGTTGTAATGTAATACGGCTTCTTACATGTTTCACACATAAATGTTCTCCTGTCCTTTCCTGATATTTAACGACGGGCATGATGATCGGAAGGGAACGTACGCCAACAGAGACGTACACCGAAAATGACGTACGTAAAAAAGGCTCCCGCCCTTAACCATCCCGATTAAAGGCGAAAGCCTGCCTGCTTTCCGCGGTACCACTTTAATTCACAGACCCCTCACAGAGTCATGCCTCAGCGACTGCCGTCCGACAGTCCTGCACGATAACGGGTGCGTCCGTTGCGTCTTAACCCCGGCCCTGCCGGCTCATACGCCCTGCTCCGGGACCATGTTCGGCGCCCTCTGCTCCTCTTCCGCTCTCAGCCCACCGTCCGATACGGGGCGGAATTCTCTGTTGGAGCTCCTTCGCCTACTCTTCCCTTCCATGCATTTACTGTTGTCGTCATTTCCCAAAAGTTTATCATGAAACAATACGCTTGTCAACAACGAGCCCGATTAATCTTGAACTGTGTGCGTCTTGAGGTAGTCCAGCCAGATCTTACAGTAATCCGGCTTCAGGTGCACGCCGTCAAAGCTGGCGTCCTCCGGCAGATACCCATCTTCATCGGCAAGCACCTCATTCAGATCCAGATAATGAACTCCCTTCTCCTGCGCCATGTCAAGCAGAAGCCCATTGAAGAGGGAAATATTCTCATTGTTGTAGATCTCATCCTGATCCGACTTATCCCTGCTCACCACAATGATGGACTGCACATAGATCGCAGCCCCCGGATTGATCTCCCGAATCGCGTCAATCAGCTCCGAGTAATCCTCGATGAAAATCTCCGGATAGTACCATCCAAGCTCATTAATACCAAGCTTTATGTACACTTTACTAAAGCTCATGCCTTCCAGGGCCTCGAGAACCGTTACTTTATCACCGCCCTGTCTGATATAGTCCTCCGTAAAGACAGCGCTTACGTTCATCCCCTTCTCTGCAAGGTACTGCGCATTCGAGAGTCCCGACTGGGTCCGGAAGCCCTCCACTCTGGAATCTCCGATGAAGACCGCATCATCGAACCAGGAGTCATCCACCGGATCACTCTCCGGTACAACAGGCGACTCATCCGCAGGGTCCTGTTCCGGTTCGGAGGGATCTGCCGCGGACGGCTCTGTTTCGACGGGAATCTCCTCAGAGACGGCCTCCGTTGTATTCTCCGGCACAGACGACTCCGTGGAAGCCTCCGTCATCTCCGGCTCGGAGGTACCGCTCTCCTGTGTTACCCCCACGAACTCATCACTCCCGGCCTGCGCTTCCCCGGTTCCGTCAACATTCCGGACGGATTCTCCCGAATCCGGTTCCGTACTCTCCTCCTGTCCCTGCGCCAGCGCGGTATTCCTCTCCGGCATCGGCAGAAAAATCGCTGCGCTTCCCGCCGCCACTGTCAGAACGGCCAGGATGCATATCGCAAAGATTAATCGTTTCCTTCTTATTTTCCTGTAATTTCTTCCTCTATAGTCACGTTTTGTCATAGTCTTATCCTCACAATCCAATAACGGCAGGCTGCTGTCCTCTGTCCGCAAATTAAGTCAAACCGCTGCAATTCCCGACGGATTCCGGCAAACTTCTCAGGCTGATCCGATTATACACCCACATAGAATAGAAAACAACAGGAAGTTTATAGTATTAATCCTTGCTGTAGAATTCCCTCATCAGGGCCGTAATTGCCTCCTGATCCTGAACTCCCATCAGCTCCCTTGCGGAATGCATGGCAAGGATCGGCACTCCGATATCCACCGTCTTCATCGGCAGCCAGGAGGAGATAATCGGGCCAAGCGTTCCGCCTCCCGCCAGATCAGAATGATTCACAAACTTCCGGTACGGAATCCCTGCTCCCTCGCACAGCTGTACCACGCACGCAACCGCCTCCGTATCAAAAGAATACTTCTGGTTGCTGTTAATCTTAATCGTCACTCCGCTGTTCATAAGCGCCTGATTAACGGGATCATACTTATCCTTCCGGTTCGGATGCAGTGCGTGCGCCACGTCCGCGGAGAGCAGGAATCCGGAGAAGATATCCTCCTTAAGAGCCGCCTCTCCATACCCGGCACAGCGGTAGATTTTCTCAAGCAGCATGGACAAGGCGGCGCTGTCCGCCCCCTGCTTCGAGCCGCTGCCGATTTCCTCATGGTCGAACAGAATTCCGACATTCACGCCGCTCTCCCGCCTGCTCTCGCTCAGAGCGCGGATCACCGCGTAACAGGAGGTCAGATTATCCAGCCTCGGCGCGGAGAGGAACTCCTCCTTCGTTCCCAGAACGCACCCTTCCTCGGCGTTATACAGGCACAGATCATAATCCAGAATCTCCTTCGGCTGCGTTCCAAGCTCTGAAGCCAGGAACCGAAGGAAGAAAT
>CALWGS010000214.1 GCA_944380155.1 uncultured Lachnospiraceae bacterium | reverse complement strand
CTCGACGCCTGATACCGCTCCAAAAGGTTGTTGTCATACTCCGTAATCTGCATCACATACTCGACCTGATTCAGAGCATCGGCAAGACTCTCGGAGCCGAGCAGAATCTCCAGAAGCTCCATATTGCCTTCATTCTCATACATATACTGAATCTTGAGCTTCATATTCTCGTACTGCTCTGCTTCCGTCTGTTTGGCTTCCTCAAGCCGGATCCTGGTCTCCTCCAGCTCTGTCTGCGTAGCGGCAATATCCGCCTCCAGATCCTCCAGCTCCGCGGTCAGGCGGTTCAGCTGCATATCAAGCTCCTGCACATAGCTGAGCAGATCATCCTTCATCACCTCTAATTCCGCGAGGATCTGCTCCTGCTCCTCCCTCTTTTGCTCCAGGCTCTCCATCGCCTCTTTTGCCGCGTCGATATCATCCTGATACCCGCCGCTCAGCTTCATCTGCCCGATGGCCGCCTGCGCATATAACCCGGCTCCCGAGTGCACGCCGGAGCCCAGAACAGAATTCATCTCATTCGATACCGCAAGGACAGCTGCCAGTACAATCACCGATGCCGCCCTCCGCATGCGGCCCCTTCTCATATTGTTCTTCCTCATATCAATCACCGATCAATCCTTTTCTCAAATGCTTTCTCACGGTCAGATAGCTTCCGATAAATCCGATCCCCACGCCGATCAGCAGCGAGACGGGAATCAAGGTCTGAAATACGGTCTGAATATCCAGAAACTCCATTCTGCTGAAGACATTGTCGAAACTCTCCGTAATATACTCGATCACCCGATAATAGATCGCGTACAGAACGGCCAGAGGCAGAATCGCTCCAACCAGTCCGATTACAATTCCCTCTACCACAAACGGCCCCTTGATAAATGCGTCCGCAGCTCCAATCAGCTGCATAATCCCGATCTCCTCTTTCCTTGCGGAAATTCCGCTCGAAACCGTCGTACTGATCAGAAAGGCCGCAACGCCGAGCAGAATCAGGATGATCGCCGCCGAAATATAGCCGACAAGCCGGTTGAATCCGGAGAGCATATCGGCAAAGGACTGCGAATCATTCACCTGTCTCACTCCGTCCAGTCCCTCGATATAGGCTACCACCTCCGCCTGCTTCTCCACATCCTTCAGATATACCTCAAAGGACGCGGAATTCTCCAGTGGATTATCATTCCCGAAGGTTGCGGCAAGCTCCGGAGAAAGCTTCTCCTCCTTATACTGCTCCCAAGCCTCGTCCGCAGACAGATAGACCAGACGATCCACATCCTCATGATTCGTAATCTCTTCCCCAATCTCCCCAATCTCCTCCTCTGTGATTCCACTATCAAAGAACACCGTGATCCCGACCGTAGTCTCCGCTTCCTCCATCAGATACCGGAAATTAGCCACCACAAAGTACAGGATCCCAAACAGAAACAGGCATGCCGTCATAGTGCCAATCGACGCCGCGGTATACATTCTGTTGTGAACAATGCTCTTCATCCCCTGCTTCACGCTGTATCCCAGCGTACTAATTCTTCGCATGTGCGTACCCGCCCTTTTCGTCTCTTACAATGACTCCTTTGTTAATCATAATCACTCTCTTCTGCATGCTGTCCACGATTTCCCGGTTATGCGTCACAACCACAATGGTCGTTCCTCTCTTATTCGCCTCATTCAGCAGATTCATGATCTCGAAGGAATTCTTCGGATCCAGATTGCCGGTCGGCTCATCCGCAAGCAAAATCACCGGGTGATTAATCAGGGCCCTCGCAAGCGCCACTCTCTGCTGCTCTCCTCCCGAGAGCTCATTCGGATACGCATCGTGCTTATCCGACAACCCGACCAGGGCAAGCATCTTCGGCACCTCCCGCCGGATCACCCATGAAGGCGTCTCCACGACCTGCTGCGCGAACGCCACGTTCTCATAGACCGTCCGGTCCTTCAGCAGCCTGAAATCCTGGAACACCACACCGATGCTGCGCCGGAAGCGGCTCACCTGGCTTCTGCGCAGACGTCCCAGATCCTTCCCCGCAACATACACCTTTCCTCTGGACGGCTTGGTCTCCCGAAGCATCAGCTTAATCATCGTGGACTTGCCGGAGCCGCTGCTGCCCACAAGGAACACGAACTCGCCCTTGCGTATCTCAAGGCTGATATGATTCACAGCGTGGGTTCCCGTCGGATACGCCTTCGATACATTGTCAAATAAGATAACCGGGGCATCGATCTCCTGCAAATCCTTATGCAGATCATATCTCGCCATAGGATATCATCCCCCTTTCCAATATACAACAAAGAACGGCGCCTGCTCCCCGGCCCGCGACCGGGGAACCGACACCCTCTCTGTATTCATCCTTATGTCATACTGTACAGTATATCAATACTGTACGTTCTCAATATTCCACTGTCTCCATATATTTCATATACTTCACAACCATCAGCGCAATCTTAAACGTAATCGCGTCCTCGAACACCCTCAAATCCAGGTTGGTGCTCTTCTGGAGCTTATCCAGCCTGTACACCAGCGTATTCCTGTGAATATACAGCTGTCTTGAGGTCTCTGACACATTCAGGCTGTTCTCGAAGAACTTATTAATCGTCGTCAGCGTCTCATCATCAAAATCATCCGGCGACTTCCCGTCGAAGATCTCCCGGATAAACATCTTGCACAAAGGCATCGGAAGCTGATAGATCAGGCGTCCGATTCCAAGATTCGAATACGCCACGATATTGCGGTCGCTGTAGAAGATCTTGCCGACATCCAGCGCCATCTTCGCTTCCTTATAGGAGCGCGACACATCCTTAATCTCATTCACGATGGTTCCGTACGCGACATGCACCTTCGTCATAGCCTCCGTATTGAGCATATCCAGAATCACCCTGGCCGTCTTATTGAGATCCTCATAATTCTCGTTCGGCCTCAGCTCCTTGACCAGAATAATATTCTTCTCATCCACCGCCGTGATAAAATCCCTGGTCTTGCTTGAGAACAGGCCCCTGACCGTCTCCAACGCATTGGAATCCTTCTCATTTTTAGTCTCAATAATAAATACAACCCGCTTCACATCCGTATCAATGTGAAGTTTCTTTGCACGGTTGTAAATATCCACTAACAAAAGGTTGTCCAGCAGCAGATTCTTAATAAAGTTATCCTTATCATATCTCTCTTTATATGCCACCAGAAGATTCTGTATCTGGAAGGAAGCTATCTTGCCTACCATATATACGTCATCGCTGTCGCCCTTCGCCAGAATCACATACTCCAGCTGGTGCTCGTCGAATACCTTAAAGAACTGGTATCCCTGAAGAACCTGGCTGTCGGCCGGAGACTCTACGAACGCCAGCACGGCCTGCTCATAATCCTCCGCGTTCGCCACGGTAGAAGCAAGCACCTTTCCCTCGGTATCCATGACACAGATATCAATTCTGGTTATTCCCTTCAATCCGTCAATTGTATTCTGAAGAATCTGATTTGAAATCATTGCTTCACTCCCTTATCGTTTATTCGCCGCATGAAACACACTGTCTGTAAGTTATTTTAGCATTGTTTCCTCGTTAAGTAAACTAAAATCACATAAAATTCAAGAAATTCTTCCCGCAGATCAAAAAAAGGGATATGGCTGTCTGCCATATCCCTGGTATAATCGGTTGATATCCGCTCTATGCGTTATGTATCTGCAGCTTATACAGCATCTGCTTCTTAGTGAACGATAACCTGCTCGGTCTCCTTGTCGAAGAGGTGGATCTTGGTCAGGTCAAGAGCAATCTTAACGGTATCGCCCGGTCTTGCTGTGGTACGAGGATTCACGCGGGCGGTTACTTCGTACTGGTCAACGGTGAAGTACAGGAATACTTCGGCGCCGAGCAGCTCGTATACTCTTACCGTAGCCTCGATGGTGCTGTCCGGAGAGGAGTTAATGAAGATCTCTTCATCCTTGATATCCTCAGGACGGATACCCAGAACAACCGTCTTGTCAACATAACCGCCGTCGATTACCTTCTTCGCCTTCGCTTCCGGAAGCCTAATGGTGTGGCTGCCGAATGTCAGCAGGACATCATTGCCCTTCTTCGTAACGACTGCATCGAGGAAGTTCATCTGAGGAGATCCCATGAATCCCGCTACGAACAGGTTGTTGGGCTTGTCGTATAGATTCTGAGGAGTATCTACCTGCTGAACCACGCCGTCCTTCATAACGACGATTCTGGTACCCAGCGTCATAGCCTCGGTCTGGTCATGGGTTACGTAGATGATCGTGGTACCAAGTCTCTGATGAAGCTTGGAGATCTCAATACGCATCTGAACTCTCAGCTTGGCATCCAGGTTGGAGAGAGGCTCGTCCATGAGGAACACCTTCGGGTTACGAACGATAGCACGTCCCATTGCAACACGCTGTCTCTGACCACCGGAGAGAGCCTTCGGCTTACGATCCAGGAGATGCTCGATGCCGAGAATCTTAGCTGCTTCATGTACTAATTTATCAATCTGATCCTTGGGAGTCTTTCTTAACTTGAGACCAAATGCCATATTATCATACACGGACATATGGGGATACAGAGCGTAGTTCTGGAATACCATCGCGATATCTCTATCCTTCGGCTCTACGTCGTTCATCAGCTTATCGCCAATCCAGAGCTCGCCGCTGGTAATCTCCTCCAGACCTGCAACCATACGAAGCGTTGTAGACTTACCGCATCCGGAAGGACCAACGAAGATGATGAACTCCTTGTCTGCGATGTCCAGATTGAAATCCTTAACTGCAACAAAACCGTTCGGATAGGTCTTGTTGATATTCTTGAGTTTTAAGCTTGCCATTTACCTTTCCTCCTAAAAGAAATTGTTTCTCTTACGCCCTCAGTTGTATCTTCAACATGTTTTTATAATACACCAATTTCCATGGAAAAGCCATATCTCATTTTAACAAATTCAATTTTATGATTTTGTGTAAAATGCATACAGGATCATGAATACGCCCGAAATGCCCTTCATTTCCGGCTAATATCACAAATTTTCCTGCTTATATTCTATGAATCCTTCTCCCATAATTTCCCTTGCGTCGCTGACGATGACAAAGGCGGCAGGATCAATTTTATGAATAATGTCGTATAATGCTACAATTTCTTTCTTCGAGACCGCGCACAGGAGCATATTCTTACTCTCATTCGAATACATTCCCTTCGCAGGCAGGCTGGTGACTCCGCGATCCAGATCGACCAGGATTCTCTGCGCGATCTCTTCGTACCGGTCTGAAATAATATACGCAAGCTTTGCAAATTTCATCCCCTCAAGGATACCGTCAGAGACCTTGGATGTAATATACACGGCTATAATCGCATACATGGCGCGGTTCAGTCCGAATACAATCACGCCGAACAGCACAATCGCTCCATCCACAACCGCCATGAGCTGAGGAATGGTATAATACTTCTTCTTCTCATGAATCCGCATACACAGCAGATCCGTTCCGCCTGTC
>CALWGS010000213.1 GCA_944380155.1 uncultured Lachnospiraceae bacterium | reverse complement strand
GTCACATGCTGTCCCCGGCGCATCCGTTTCATGATGGCGTCAATCAGCTCCGTCAGATCCTCCTCCGGCAGCGCATTTCCTGCCGTCGGCTGCGCATTCCCTGTCTCCGATGCAGCATTCCGCTCCTCCGGAATATCAATCCGTTCAATGCCCCATCCAAAGCAGCCCTCTTTGGAATCCTCCTTTTGTTCGAGAACCGCCATGGTAATCTTCTGAAAGAACCTGCGCCTCCCGCAGCTTCCCGGATTCAGCCACACTCTTCCATCCCTGATCTCCTCGGAATACCGGTGAGAATGTCCGCAGATAATGAACCTGTGATCCCCAAGATCCTGCGGAAGATCCGCCTTGTCATGCACCATATAGAACCTGGTGCCTCCCACGGTAACACTGACGCTCTCCGGCAGATCCTTCGCCCATGCTCCGTCATTATTACCTCTTACCACATACAGGGGAGCCCCCTCCTTCATCCCCTCCCGCATCCTCTCTAAAACATCCGGGGAATCCACATCCCCCGCATGAAAAACCGCATCACAGTTCCCCAGAATTGCAAACACCTGGGGTCTTAGAAGGCCGTGCGTGTCCGACAGTACAGCTATTCTCATCCCAATCACCTCTCTTCCCGTCATGTTACCATAGTTTCCCTTGTGATACAAGCGGATACCGGCAGGGCGGGCAAGATTCCTCCTGCTTTCTTGCGCGCAGACGGCTCCGTATGCTATAATATCCCGGTGACAGAACGACCGAAACGCGTTTGACCATGATTCATAATTCATGAGGGATTGTCCCAATCCCAATTCAGAGAGGTAATATATGATTTATCAAATGAATAATCCGGAAATCACCGCACCCCTGTTTGGCGAATGGGAGGAAACCATCCTGTGGTCCTGCCTGCAGGGAATCATGGGGAGTGTCTTTGCGGATGACCCGGTCACTCCCCGCTCAGCCATGGCCATGCTTGGCAATTTCGCATTTCTTGCGGGCAGGCCGAACACAGAGCTTGCAGGCTTTAAGCCGGATAGCTGCAATCAGACGTATATGATTCTGGTTCCTCAGAATGACGAACTCAAGCACACGATTCTTAATGTCTTCGGTGAGAAGGCGTCGATAATCTCACGATACGCTATCAAGAAAGAACCAAATGTCTTTGATCGGGAGCATCTAAATCGGATCAGGGCTTCCCTTGGCAGCAGCTATCAGCTGCACCGAATTGATGAAGCCATTTATCATCAATGCAAAGCAGAAGAATGGTGCTCGGACTTTGTCGCGCAGTTTCCGAACTATGAAGAATACCGCAGACTTGGATTAGGCGTCGTCATTCTGGAAGGCCGCCGGATTGTGTCCGGAGCCTCCTCCTATTCCAGATATCGGGACGGAATTGAGATAGAAATTGACACCAGAGAAGAATACCGCCGCAGGGGTCTTGCCCTGATATGCGCGGCAAGCCTGATTCTGGACTGCCTGGATCAGAATCTCTACCCAAGCTGGGACGCACACAACAAGGCCTCTGTTGCACTCGCCCAGAAGCTGGGCTACCATTACAGCCATACTTATACGGCGGTTGAGATACACGGATATTAAATCCGGTGACTGCATTCCGTGCAGACAAAAGCCCTTCCATAGCGGGATTGCCGTGGAAGGGCCTTGTTATTCGCAAATCTTTCCTTCTTTATTGAAATCTCTCAAACCCCAAAAACCTGCTGCCCTGAAAGCTCAATCTCCCCATATCCCCTTCTGCCAGCATCCCATACTCATATCCCGTAACGGAGAGTTCCATCCGATCCCCGCTCTCCACCTGGAATGTAACGTAATATCTGGAATGAGTGACATGCCCATACTGATCCGTTCCTGCCACCCTGTTATGGTGCGACACTTCCATTCTCTTGGCTGTCACCTCCGCCGTCACTGACAGGCGCGGAGCATGATTGTTCCGATTCCAGGAACCGATTCCTTTCACCAGATTGATCACAATCACGGCAAGAATCACAAAAAACACAAGAAAAAACAGGACCCCAAACATCCCCATGCCGGTCCCAAACCCGCCAAATCCGCCAAATCCTATTCCCACACGCTATCCTCCTGACCTTCTCCCTGTCTGCCCCCTCCCGGACAGACCATACCGCTTATCGAAACCTGCCCTTGGCACCCCTGTCTGATCTGCCCTGACTTTTCTATCCTCATAGGTTATTTTACCAGATCATCGCCCTGTTTTCCATATCCTTTTTGATTGATTTTCCAGACAGAGAAGACAGCGACAGCTTGGCGCCGTGTTCGCAAACGATCGGCTTTCGGGAGCTGATTTGCTTCTGTCACTCTGCCTCTGACAGCTCCTCCGTCAGCTTCAGAATCTCCGGAGCCAGCCTCTCCCTCTCTTTCCTGGTAATCCGGTTGTACAGCGGATATGCCGCGGCAATAGCCGCAATGCCGGCAAAGCCGATGATCACTCCCGGAATGAACAGCACATCCATCCAGACCATCGTACAGCACATTCCAATTCCCAATAACAGACAGCCCAGGACGCCGACAACAATCGATACGATCGTTCCCTTTCTGGTAGAGCTTCGATCCAGGCGGCGCAGCTGCTCCATCTTATCCTGCTCCTGCGGCAGGTACTTCTTTCTGATACTTTGAATCTCCTCCTGCTGCGCAGCAGAGTACGCATACTGGAATGTATCTTTCCTATCATCCATATATGATTTTCCTTTCTATCATTTCCATTCAGCTGATCCGCAAAGAAGCATCATACTAATTTTCTTCCAAGCTTCACCGTGAAGGTGCTGCCCTTGCCGATCTGGCTGCTGACCAGGATTTCCCCTCCTACAATATCAATCACCCGTTTCACCAGCGCAAGTCCCAGCCCGTTGCCCTGGGAAGCGTGAGAGGTATCTCCCTGGTAGAACTTCTCAAAGATATGCTTCCCTACCTCCGGCGGAATGCCGCAGCCCGTATCCGTCACCTGAACAACGGCCAAATCCCCTTCCGTCTTCAGGGAAAGGGAAATCTTCCCTCCAGGCTCCGTGAACTTAACGGCATTGGAGAAGAGATTATTCCACACCAGGGAGAGAAGCTCTGCATCCATATCGACCAGCACTCCCTCCTCCACATCCGTATCAATCTCCAGATTCCTCTCCTCCCAGACGTCCTCAAAGGAGAGCAGGCACTCACAGAGCTGCTCTCCTAAATCGTATCTTGCGACAGCGGGATAAATCTTCTGATTCTCCAGCTTGTTCAGCTTTAAGATATTGGTAATCAGATTGGCCAGCCTGCGGGAGGCGGCGGTAACGGCCTTGGCATACTCCATTCTCTTCTCCTCCGGCAGATCCGGCTGCTGCAGCAGAGTACCGTAGTTTTGAATCACCGCCAGGGGGGTCTTTAATTCATGGGACACATTGGCGATGAAATCCGTCCGAAGGGTCTCTGTCCCGGACAGCTCCTCAGCCATTTTATTGAAATAATCCGCAATCAGACTGAAATCTCCCATGTTGTCTACAACGCGCGATACGGGAATCCGGACCGAGAAATCCCCCTTCATAATCTGCTCCGCCGCTTTTACAATCCTGCGCACGGGCCGCTCCACCAGGATGCGTCTCCGGATTCCGTCAATGACCGAGCAGATCAGGCTGAGCAGAAGCACATTCAGAAATGTCACCTTGGCAGCCTGTTCGATATACTCCTGTGTGAAGACAAGACCCGTCGTATCTGTGATCATATTCAGAAATAAAATCATGCAGCAGCTGATTACGAACGCCATCAAAAGAAAGAATCCGATATAGCGGCGCAGGGCAAGCAGCCATCGTTGTCCTCTCTGTCTCTCCCGGATGTCCTTCATTTCAATACCGCCTTATATCCCAGACCATGTACCGTTACAATTTCAAAATCCTTGCAGGCAGAGAACTTATCCCGCAGCTTGGTCATATACACATCCACCGTCCTGGGACCGGAGGTCGAAGCGCTGTCCCAGAATTCATCCATCAGCTGAGAACGGGTGAAGGTCTTCTTCGGATACGACAAAAGCTTGTAGATTAAGTTGAACTCCCGTACCGTCAAAGGGATCTCCTCGTCATTCAAATAGGCGACATGCTCCTGCGCATCCAGCACCAGACTCCCTACCGCCAGCCGCCACCGCTTCTCCCAGAGAAATATGGATGTTCTGGATATCGAACGCAACACCCTGACAACCATTCCCGTCACCAAGGTTCTTGGAGAACTTCCACTCTGGCTGAAGAAAATGCTCATGGAACGGGATCGCGAGGCGGAGGATGGGAAAATGGCGGGAGGTCTGGTTCGTTACCTGCCAGAAGCTCCTGGAACATGAGACCTTCACCGGCTTCATGCAGAAAATCCTGAAGACGCTGGAGGAAGCCTACGGGAACCCGGTGGATATCGAGTACACCGTCAATCTGGACGAAGGAGGGAATTTTGTCGTGAATCTCGTCCAATGCCGTCCCCTCTACGCCGGAAGACAGGGAGAGGCCATCCGCATTCCCGCTCTCCCGAAGGAGAAGATCTTCTTCCGGCTTGAGAATTCCTCCATGGGAAGCTCCGCGCGGATTCCCATTACTGCCGTTGTCCGAATTGATCCCGTCGCCTACTACAACTATCCCTATGCCTCCAAGTCTAAGGCGGCGGAGGCCGTGGGCCGTATCAACCGATACTTTCGAGGGCCGGGCGCGAATCTTCTGCTGATCGCTCCCGGCCGACTTGGTACCTCCTCTCCGGAGCTTGGAGTGCCGGTCAGCTTCGCCCATATTTCCGGCTTCCGGGGTATCTGCGAGGTATCCGACCG
>CALWGS010000212.1 GCA_944380155.1 uncultured Lachnospiraceae bacterium | reverse complement strand
GCTTCCTCCTGTGTCGCATGCGCGGTATGTCCCTCCTGCCATAAGAATTCCATGGAACGAAGGAACGGACGGGTCGTCTTCTCCCATCTTACAACCGAGCACCACTGATTATACACCTTCGGCAGATCCCGGTAGGAGTGGACGATATTGTGATAGAAATCACAGAACAGCGTCTCGGAGGTCGGCCTGACACAGAGCCGTTCCTGAAGCTCCTCCATTCCTCCGTGCGTAACCCATGCCACCTCAGGCGCGAAGCCTTCCACATGATCCTTCTCTTTATTCAGCAGACTCTCCGGAATGAACATGGGCATATAGACATTCTGTACGCCCGACGCCTTGAATCTTGCGTCCAGCTCCTTCTGTATATTCTCCCAGATGGCATATCCGTCCGGACGGATGATCATACATCCTCTCACGCCCGAATATTCCACCAGCTCCGCCTTCTTCACAACGTCGGTATACCATTGCGCGAAATCCTCTTCCATGGAGGTAATTGCCTCCACCAGCTTCTTCTCTTTTGCCATACTTTCTGTCTCCCTTCTGAATTCAGTCCCGCATCCTTAATGTCTGACGCATAAGTCTGCGTATAAAAAATCCCTTATTCCATGAGGATATCTTCTTCACAGAATAAGGGACCGAACTTCTTCGGCGGTACCACCCTGATTAACCGTCCAAAACGGCCGGTTCACTCTTCTCTCCGTTAACGCCGGACTACGCCGTACTTACTCATACGGTGCTCCAAGGCCGGTTCCACCGCGCTCCTCCAGGGACTTTCACCAGCCGCCCCCTCTCTGCCGGACTCGCGCCATGTACTATTCCTCTTCTTCGCGTACCGCCGGCCTGCCTTACCTGCACGGGCCCGCGGTGTCACAGGTAGAGTGTAATCCGAATCTATGCCTGTTGTCAAGGGGAAATTCCGGATTCTCTGCAATCATCCTCCTTCCGCTCCGTCTCCTCCGTACTCCGCGAAGCAGGTCTTAAGAATAATCAGCCCCACCGGCCCCAGCAGAAATCCGGAGACCCCGAATAATTTGATCCCGACGTACATCGCCATCATCGTCCCAAGCGGCGGAATCCCTATCTTATCCCCAAGCATCTTCGGCTCCAGCACCTCTCTCACAAGCTGGCAGATCACATACATCACAACCAGAATCACGGCAGACCTGATATCCCTTGCGAGCAGCCGAATCACAGCCCACGGGATCAGAATCAGACCGCTTCCAAGCACCGGAAACGCATCAAACAGCGCAATTCCGATTCCGATCAGCAGAGCATACCTGTTATCAATCAAAAGAAGCCCCACAGTACAGATCGTGCCGATAATCAGCATAATAATCCCCTGTGTGCGCAGATATGCGATTCCGGTCTTGGACAGCTTGTCCGTTACCCGGTGAATCTCCCGATAGAACCGGGAATCCCGGAATTTCTCCCTGTAGACTTCCATATCCTTCACAATCAGAAGAGCAGACACAACCACAATCAAAAGAATTCCAAGCAGCCCTGCCGCCCCAATCGCAACCGAGAGCGACTGCTTGCTTAACACGGGGATCACCTCTGTCTGTACATTTTCCATGACCAGGCGCATGTTCTCTTCCATCGCGGCTTCCGCCGTTCCTGCCGGAAGCCGGAAGATTCGGTCACAACCGGAACATAACCCTTCAATCTGCTCCGAAAGCACCTCCTGATATTCCGGCAGATTCGCAAAGAATGCCGTCAGCTGATCAATCAGCATCCTCCCAAGCCAGAATAACCCTGTTCCAACCGCCGCGAACACCAGAAAAATTGCCGCCGCTCCGCCGACTGCCGGAGGAACCTTAAGCCTTCGATGCAAGAATCCGACCGCCGGCCTGATCAGCCACGCAAGAAAATACGCCGCAAGGAACGGCACAAAAAGCGGCAGGATATACTTCAGACCGAAATATACCGCCGCCGTGATCAGTACCATATTGAAAAATGTCTTCTGCTTCTGGGTAAATCCCTTATTCATTCTTCACTACCCCCGGATCTTGCCTGAATGCTGTGCCAAAGCCGCTTTTCGAACGGCCGTCAAGCCATCTCCAAGCTGTCAAAGGTAGTGTCCGCAGACTCCGGAAGAATTATACCGCCCCATCAGACAATTTTACACGGTCAGACCATCTAGATGATCAAACCATCTTACACTGTACGAAAGGCAGGCCGTCCCGAACCGCAAGTCTGACAATCTCCTCACCATCCGCGAGGCAAAATGTCTGACCGTCCCTGCTGATTTTAACAACTGCCTTCGGATATCGTCCCGAAGGAGCCGGATCCGACGGAATCCCCGCAAGTCTCTCCATCTCTTCCTCCGTCAGGCTCTCAATTCCAAGGCGCTTTGGAGATACCAGAATCTTCGGCTTCCCCGCGGCTCTTTCCTGTGCGGTCAGCGCCTCATATGCCTTCTCCTCCTCCAGCATCACCTCAGTCAACAGCTCCGGAGCAGAATTCGTACTGTCCAGAATCAGATTGTAATTACTGAAATTAAAATAATCCAGTCCGTACAATTCCTGATACCTGCGATCCTCCGTCTGTGCCCTCGCCTTCAGCTGCTCCATCGCATCCTCAATCGACTGATAGGACTCCACGCTGCCTCTGTTATCATGGAACACCCGCTGCGCGGCCACCTCAAGACTGACCGAGAGGAACACCTTGAACGATTCCTCCACAAAATGCCATGCAAGCCTGGAATCAAAGATCAGGCTCTTATCCGGATTCTCCTTCGCAATTCGTGTTGTCGTATCGTCAATCAAATGATCATACTTCTTATCCGTACACATCAGCTGATTCAGCTCCAGCGTCGTCAGCCCCATCTCATCCGCAATCGTTCTCTGAATCGTACCGGTCGAGAAGATTTCGTAGCCGTAGCTGCCCTTTAAGAGCTTGCAGATGGTCGACTTCCCGCTTCCGAGATTCCCTGTTAATGTAATATGCATATGATCCTCCATCGCTGTGGTTTTTTCTTGTCTGTTATTCTGTTCTATTATATTCGATTGGATGGAGGTTGACAAGTCTCTTCCCCCGCCTTATCGTTCAATCCCCACAACCTTCCCCATCTCGATCCCGATATGCTTCCCCATACTGTATCCACATACCATACTCGCCACAGAGCCGTATTCGCCGGCTCGCAGTGTCTTATCCCAGACTGCCAGCTCGAAGTTCACCTTATCGGGATTAAACATCTGACGGCTGCGTTCCATCATATTCCGCACCCCTTCCCTTGCCTGGGCACAAAGTTCCGGCAGCTTCGAATCATAATCCGGCTGAAATTCCGCCTGCTTAACCGTAACGGCATCCTTCCCGCCGTGCATCAGATACACCTCTCCGCCTCCAACATAAATCGTCTGTTCCGGAAATACCACCGAAGAGCCAATGTCCACCTCATAATACCCTGTAATCTCCCCGTCCGCATTCGTCCTCGTAATCACCTTCTCCAGATACAGATAATCCGCACCAATCTCGGATGTAATCATCGTATATCCGTCTCCAAGCTCTGCCGTCACCTCGCGGATCGTGCATCGGTTCGCCTCATAGGTCCGTACCTGTACATCCCGCGTCGAATCTCCCACCCCCACACAGAACTCGTCAACCACCGGATCATAGGCATTCATACTGCCGCTCCTTGAAATCAGGGCCAGCACTCCGTCCACCTTCGTAACCCCGGCAACCTCCCCGGATTCATAGAGCCCCAGGGTGTACTCGGCTCCCCGCTCTCCCTCTTTGGTGTACTGAACCAGCTTCTCCTGATAATAATCCACGACATAGATCTCATCCTCAACCAGCGCCATCCGCCTTGCGTAGTATCCCAGCTCGATCTCGCCTTCATATCCATCAGGAGAGTAGATCAGAATCCTCTCATTCTCCGAATCCAAAATATATGCCTTCCCGTCGTCCACAAAGAATCCCATCGGCCCTTCCGTGTCCGAGATATACTTCGTATAGCC
>CALWGS010000211.1 GCA_944380155.1 uncultured Lachnospiraceae bacterium | reverse complement strand
AAACATTCCCGCTCTCCGTTACATCACTCTGGTCTGCCTGTCCGCTCCCGGCCGGCTTCGCCTCAGCGTCCGACAGCAGAACCCCATCCGCCCGGCTGTCTCCATCCGGCTGTTCCCGTCCGGCCGTCGGCTCTCCGTCCTTCGGCGCGTTCTTCACGGTATCAAAAATACTCATGAACTCCTTGCCGGTAATGGTTTCTTTATCAATCAAATAGGCGGCAACCGCATCCAGCACATCCAGATTCGCGGCAATCATAGTCTTCGCCTTTTCATAACAGTCCGCAAGAATCTTCAGAACCTCATGATCAATCTCCGCCGCGGTCTCGTCCGCACAGTTCATCACCGGTCTGCCGTCCAGATACCGGTTCTCCACCGATTCCAGACCCATCAGCCCGAACTTATCGGACATACCATACTGCGTTACCATCGCTCTCGCCAGCGCGGTCGCCCTCTCAATATCATTCGAAGCCCCCGTCGTCACCGAACGGAACACGATCTCCTCCGCGGCGCGCCCGCCGTAGAGGGTGATAATCCTCGTCAGCAGCTCGTCCCGGCTCATCAGATACTTCTCCTCCTCCGGAACCTGCAGGGTATATCCCAGCGAACCCATGGTTCTTGGGACAATCGTAATCTTCTGGACCGGCTCCGCATTCTTCTCCAGAGCCGTAATCAGCGCGTGGCCGACCTCATGGTAAGCCACAATCTTCTTCTCTTCCTTCCCAAGGATTCTGTCCTTCTTCTCCTTGCCGGCAATCACCATCTCAACGGATTCGAACAGATCATCCTGAGTCACGACCGTCCTGCCCCTCTTCACGGCCAGAATCGCCGCCTCGTTGATAATATTCGCCAGATCCGAACCCACGGCGCCCGACGTCGCCAGCGCAATCGCCTCCAGATCCACCGAATCATGCATCAGCACATTCCTCGCGTGTACCCTTAATATCTCAAGCCGTCCCTTCAGATCCGGCTTATCCACAATGATTCTCCGGTCAAAGCGGCCCGGACGCAGCAGCGCCTTATCCAGCACCTCCGGACGGTTCGTCGCCGCAAGAATCACAACGCCCTTGGACGGATCGAATCCGTCCATCTCGGAAAGGAGCTGATTGAGCGTCTGCTCCCGCTCGTCATTCCCGCTGCTTCCGTAATGCGTGTCCCTGCTCTTACCGATGGCGTCCACCTCGTCAATGAATACAATACACGGCGCGTTCTGCTGCGCCTGCTTGAACAAATCACGAACCCTCGAAGCGCCGACGCCGACGAACATCTCAACGAAATCCGATCCGGTCAGCGAGAAGAACGGCACCTTGGCTTCTCCCGCCACAGCCTTGGCCAGCAGGGTCTTACCGGTACCGGGAGGGCCCACCAGCAGGGCTCCCTTGGGAAGCTTGGCTCCGATCCGGGTATACTTCCCGGGATTATGCAGGAAATCCACAAGCTCCTTCACAGACTCCTTGGCCTCCTCCTGCCCCGCGACATCCTTGAAGGTTACCCCCGTCTCCTTCTCCATATCGTACAGCTTCGCGTTGCTCTTGCCGACTCCGCCCATCATGCCGCCGCTGTTCCTGGTTATGGTACGGAACAGGAACCACATCACGCCGTAGATCAGCACCAGAGGAAGAATCCACGCAATCAGGATATCCACGATCGTGGTACTGCTGTCCACCACCTCGCGGTAATACACCGCTCCGGACTCTTCAAGCAAATCAAGGGGAACATCCCCGATAATTCCGGTATAATATGAAATCGAATAGCCGTAAGCATCGCCGAACGGCTGCTCGATCGGCTCAATCAGGTATCGATCCCGGTCTACCTGCACTACGACCGTCGCAACCTGCTTCTCCTCCAAGAGTCTTAAGAACTGCCCATAGGAGATCTCCTGCGTTGTACTGCTCTCCATCTGCCTGGACATATAACTGAACAGCAGCAGCATCACAATCGCCACGGCAAGGCAGAAAATCATACCGCTTCTGTTATTCTTTTTCTTATTATCGTTATTATTATCCATGTGTACCTCCCGTGTCCAAATCTATGTTCATTATAATGTTAGTTTATCCATAAATCAATATGTTAGTTCTGAATTTTTTGTGTCCTTACTCCGCCGGATCTTCGCATTTTTTTCACTTTCCTCTGGATTTTTTCTTCTATATATAGTATAATAGCGTGTGATTTTTAAGTCAGACAAAGACGTCCGTTCTTAAAAGCCTGTTTTCAGACCCCTTTTTCACCTCTGAAACGGCCGCAGGAATGGACGCCTTTTTTGCTAACAGAGACGCCGCGGATACTGTGCCTGCATTCCCGATACGGAAGCGCAGAATGCCGCGCAGAATTGGAGGATTATCATGGGCGTAAAGTATGTTTTTGTAACAGGGGGCGTTGTGTCCGGACTGGGCAAAGGAATCACGGCAGCCTCTCTCGGCCGGCTTCTCAAGGCCAGGGGCTATCATGTCACGATGCAGAAGTTCGACCCCTACATTAATATGGATCCGGGAACGATGAACCCGATCCAGCATGGGGAAGTCTTCGTAACGGAGGACGGTGCCGAGACGGACCTGGATCTCGGCCATTATGAACGGTTCATCGATGAGAACCTCAACTGCCGTTCCAATGTCACAACCGGCAAAATCTACTGGTCGGTTCTGAACAAGGAGCGCCGCGGAGACTTCGGCGGAGGCACCGTTCAGGTCATTCACCATATTACCAATGAGATTAAGAGCCGTTTCTACCGCGCCGAAAGCCCGGATGATACCCATATCGCCATCATTGAAGTGGGCGGTACCGTCGGCGACATCGAAAGCCAGCCTTTCCTCGAAGCGATCCGTCAGTTCCGGCATGAGGCCGGCCCCGGGAATACGGCCCTGATTCATGTCACGCTGATTCCTTATCTGAAGGCGTCCGGCGAAATGAAGACCAAGCCCACGCAGGCCAGCGTTAAGGAGCTGCAGGGCATGGGAATCCGCCCTGATATTCTTGTATGCAGAACC
>CALWGS010000210.1 GCA_944380155.1 uncultured Lachnospiraceae bacterium | reverse complement strand
AGTTAGTGCTGTCAATAGCATAAACTTGTCGTTTTTCTACAAAAAATGCACTGCCAGATAAATAGAAGCCCCCCGCCTTCATTCACACGAGCGGGGAGTTGTTTAGTTTCTGATATGAATTTTTTATGCAAATAAATCATGAATTAGATATATAGTTCGCATTTTTTACGCTCAGAACATGATTTTTTCAACATGGCACTGACAGCGGCCAACATCATGCCGTTTACCTTTCGCGCAGAATGCGGACAAACCGAAACACAGCGCATACATGAAATGCATGCCTTGCTGTCAACCTCTTTGGGGTTATCGGGGTCTATGGCCTGGACCGGACATTTTTTAGCACATAAGCCGCACTTTACACAGTTTTTGGACGGTCTGGAAAAACAGAACTTAAGGGATGACTGATCATCACCCCTGCTTCCTTTGTGATTCCGCTTCATACTCCTTCCACTTGTTTTGCCACGGGAGGTTTGTCAGATGTTTTCCCCGTTTCCGCCTCTATCGACACTCCATTCTCCCACAATTCATTACAGGACAGGTCGATCTCATCATTCCACGATATGCCATAGCCGCCTGCATCTACTTTCACCTGCTCAAATAACCCCTTAACGCTGGAAAGTGTCTTGAATACGTCCCACTTTTCAAAAAGCGGTGCAACATTGTATTGCTTACGCTCTCCTGTAACAAAACTGACAAGCACCTGATAAGATGGCAGGGGCTTAACTTCCTTTACTCTGTAAAACATAATCTGATCCTTTCTGCTGCCTGCCATTTATTCCAATGGCGGAAGTTTCTTAAATTCCTGCGTATTCCAGATCTTCAACAAATCATCCTTATGCCGCACCGCCCATTCCCGGACCAGAGCCTGAGCTTTGGCAGGTAAATCACCCTCTATCATTTCCAGTGTTTTAATATCAAACGCTCCCATATATTCCCCATACATAGCGTGAAAATGCGGCGGATTGTGCTCACTCTGCTGAAAATACATTTTAATTATAATCCCATAAAACCTTGAAATAATCGGCATTTTCTCTCTCCTATCTTCCTGTTTGTTACTATGTCCTGACCTATCATGTCCCATCCTGTTACTAATATTTATTATAGAAAATCCCCCCTCCCATGTCAAGGCGCTCCTGCAGTCTCTCCCTGCAAGTCCTCTATCCATATTGACTCCCTCTCCCGAAATCAGTATAATCAGTATAATTTTAGAACTCAGTCACAAAGGACGGTGATTCCATGAATTACAAGATAGCGATTTGCGATGATTCGGCAGCGGACAGGCAGTATCTCTCCGGGTTCGTGTCCGAATGGGCCGCGGATTCGGGACATACGGTGCAGATTTCCCTGTTTTCCTCCGCTGAGAACTTTCTGTTTCACTATGCCGAGCGGAACGATTACGATATTCTGCTGCTTGATATTGAGATGGGTGATATGGACGGCGTGACGATGGCAAAGCACCTGCGCCGGGAGAACGAAACCATCCAAATCGTATTCATCACCGGATATTCGGATTATATCTCGGAGGGCTATGAGGTGGCGGCGCTTCACTATCTGATGAAGCCTGTGAAGCAGGAGAAATTGTGCGCCGTTCTTGACCGGGCCGCAAAGAATGCCGCGAAGAATGAGAAGGTCCTGAATGTTAAGGTTGACGGAGAAATGGTGCGGATCCCGATCTATCAGATTCGATATGCGGAGGTGTCAGGAAACTATGTGACCATCCACTCCGGTCATACGTTCACGGTGAAAATGACGCTGGGAGAACTGGAACAGGAGCTGGATGACCGCTTTTACCGCGTGAGCCGTTCCGCCGTCGTCAACCTGACTCAAATCAGCCGTGTTACCAAATCAGAGATCAAATTAAGAGACGGCACGTCCATTCCCCTGCCCAGAGGGGCTTATGAGGGCGTCAACCGGGCGATTATCAGAATGGAGTGAACCAGATGGGATTCTTTTCAAGGAAAATCGAGAAGCAGATTGCTTCTTACCAGCAGGAATTAATCGAGACTGTTTGATAACGCAATCGAAGCCAGTATGAAGCTCCCGGAGGATCAGCGGGTGATCCGGGTGTATATGGACATGAAAAACACGCAACTCTACATCTCCTTCACCAACTTCACCGCCGGCAAGAAGCTGAAAAAAGAGGGTTCCCTCTTTCGCAGCACCAAGGGCGAAGGGCACGGGTTTGGTCTGGTCCGCATTGATGCGATTGTGAAGCGGCTGGACGGATATATCAGCCGCAACAGCGAGGACGGAGCGTTTACAACCGAGATCCTGCTCCCTCAGATATAAACCATTCGACTTCCATGATTACAATTCATCCCCCGAAACCAGCGATTCGTCCCCGGAATGATCCGGGGGCGATTCTGTGTGATAGAATACCGGTCAGAAAGGACGGTGGCTTTTGTGAGGAACGAAGCAAAAAGATCCGAAGAAATCCTCAAACCCAAATATAATATGGCGCAGAACACCTGGTTCATGATCACGCTTGCATGGACTTCCAGGGAAAAGAAGGTGTTGATCCTCAGCCTGCTTTCCGCCATGCTGACAGTGGGGCTGAATCTTGTGAATCTGTATGTCTCGCCGGTCATTCTCTCGGCGGTAGAACGGCATACCTCAATCTCAGAACTGATCCTGACCATTGCCGGATTTGTTCTTGGCCTCATGCTCATATCGGCGGCCTCTACTTATGTGGACGCCAATACCATGTACGGCAGGATCAGCGTCCGCTGTGAGCTCATCAACCTGCTCAACAAAAAAGCGGCAACCACATCCTACCCCAACGTGGATAACAATGAATTCCAGGCGCTGCTTGCGAAATCCAGTGATTGCATCAATACGAATCAGGCGGCAACGGAAGCGATCTGGACCACCCTGACGACGCTGACTGCCAATTTGCTTGGCTTTGTGATTTATGTCAGCCTGCTGGCCTCCATCCAGCCGCTCCTGATTCTGGTCATCCTGATCACGACGGCGGTCAGCTATGGGATCAGCCACGTTGTGAACGGCTGCTGGTACCGTCACCGCAAAGAGGAAGCCGAATATGAAAAGCATATGATCTATCTTTCGGAGTGTGCGAGAGACTTAAGCGCGGCAAAGGATATCCGCATATTCGGGATGCGCCCCTGGCTTGAGGAGCTGTACCGGAAAGCCCTGAATGCCTACACGGCATTTCACGCCAGGGCGCAGGGCGTCTACATCTGGGCCAAAATCGCCGACCTGGTTCTGACCTTCCTGCGCAACGCGATTGCATACGCCTACCTGATCGGCCTTGTCATCCAGAGCGGTCTGGATGTGGCAGATTTCCTTCTCTTCTTCACGGCGGTGAACGGATTTGCCGGATGGGTGTCCGGTATCCTCTCCGGATTCAATACCTTAAACCTCCAATCCCTTGACATTTCTACGGTTCGCGAATGCCTGGAGTACAAAGAACCCTTCCGGTTCGATGACGGCGAACACTTAGAAGCAGAAGCAGGCAGAGCCTATGAAATCAGGCTCGAACACGTCTCCTTCCGTTACCCCGGCGCCAGGGAGGATACGCTGACAGATATCAGCCTGACCCTGCATCCCGGCGAGAAGCTTGCCGTGGTCGGATTGAACGGTGCAGGCAAGACTACCCTCATTAAGCTCATCTGCGGCTTCCTCGATCCCACAAAGGGCCGGGTATTGCTTGACGGGAAGGATATCCGGGGCTATAACCGCGCCGACTATTACACCCTGTTCTCTGCGGTCTTCCAGGATTTCTCGCTCCTGGCCGGGACGATTGCGGTCAATGTCGCGCAGGATGAGACTGCGATTGACAGAGATCGAGTCATGGAATGCATTGAGAAAGCGGGACTTCGGGCCAAAATCGAGTCCCTGCCGGACGGCTGCGACACCTATCTCAACCGGGAAGTCTATGAGGACGCTATCCTGCTCTCCGGCGGAGAGACGCAGCGCCTTATGCTGGCCCGAGCGCTTTATAAGAACGCGCCGTTCATTGTGCTGGATGAACCAACGGCGGCGCTTGACCCTATCGCGGAATCGGATATCTACCAGAGGTACCATGAGATGACAGCCGGCAAATCATCCATTTATATTTCCCACCGCCTGGCATCCACCCGTTTCTGCGACCGCATTATCCTGATTGAAAACGCCGGAATCGCGGAGGAAGGGACACACGAGGAGCTGCTTTCCACAATCCGCCAGAATCAGGGCGGGGGCGGCTGGGGACTCTACCGTGTCATGGCAAACTACGAAGCCCTGTGCTCCTCCCTGCTGACCATACTCGGCGGTATTTCCCTGACGGTAACGTTATTCCTGAGCCGCGTTCCCGAGGATGCGGGCGCCTATACCATATTAAATCACCCCCTCTTTGTCGTGCCTGTGATTGCTGTCATGCTTGCGATTACCTATATCGCTCCGGCTCTCTCCAACAAGGCGGGCAGCTATTGGGCGATCCATGCGGGTTCTCATAATCTCGGGAACCGTATGTTCAGCTTCTTCGGATGGCTGGGCTATTCCAGAGAGATTGCCGCCGATGTCAGGATGTACCGGCAGGATAAGATGTGCGAGAAACACAACCAGAACAAAGAGGGTACCTTCGGTTCCAGGGGTCTGTTTGCACATTTAAGCCGGGGTCCCATCGGATTATACAGCGCGGCATCCTCCGCGGTTTCCGTGGTATTCACAGGCGTTGTGTACGCTTTCGTCTGTCTGAAGGCATGGGCGGGAGCCTTCGGGCTGGGAGCCGTGACACAATATGTTACCTCCATCACCAAGGTCTCCGGGGGTGTATCCGGCCTGATTGCAGCACTTGGATCGATGAGAAATAATGCCTCGTTTCTCGCGCAGGTCTTTGAATTCCTGGATATTCCGAACACCATGTATCAGGGCAGCCTTACCGTGGAGAAGCGCCGTGACCGCAAGTATCAGCTGGAATTTCGCAATGTATCGTTCCGGTATCCGGGCAGCGATCAGTACGCGCTCCGCAATGTCAATCTGACCTTCGAGATCGGCAGGCGTCTGGCGGTTGTTGGAATGAACGGAAGCGGCAAGACCACCTTCATTAAATTGCTGTGCCGCCTCTATGATCCGACCGAAGGCGAAATTCTGCTGAACGGCATCGACATCCGTAAGTACAACTACGCGGAATACATGACCATCTTCTCCGTCGTATTCCAGGATTTCAAGCTGTTCGCACTAAAGCTTGGCGAAAATGCGGCCTGCCGAACCGATTACGACCGTGATCGTGCGGCGGATTCCCTGGAGAAGGCCGGATTTGCCGAACGGCTTGAGACGATGCCGGACGGCCTGGATACTTACCTGTATAAGGATTATGACCAAGACGGCGTCAACCTCTCCGGCGGCGAGGCGCAGAAAGTTGCAATCGCGCGATCCCTGTATAAGGACGCTCCCTTCCTCATTCTGGACGAACCGACCGCCGCCCTGGATCCGGTCGCGGAAGCGGAAATCTACTCCAGATTCAACGAAATCGCCGGGGATAAGACCGCCGTTTACATCAGCCATCGCCTCTCTTCCTGCAAATTCTGCGATGAAATCGCCGTATTCCACGAAGGCAGGCTGATTCAGCAGGGCACGCACGCTTCCCTCCTTGCGGATGAGAACGGGAAATATTATGAATTGTGGAATGCACAGGCACAGTATTATACAGAAAGCGAAAATGTCAACCACTCATAAGAAAGCGGTTGACTATTTTTCATAATTATGGTATTCCTATCTATATGATGTTCTTATCGATATGGAGGTGAACGAATTGGGAGTCAAGGAAGATATTCTGGCGATGTTCGAAGCCAGGAAGGGAGTGTATTTCTCCGGGGAGGAGATCGCGGCGGACTTATCCGTCTCCCGCGCGGCCGTATGGAAGGCGGTGAATGCCCTGCGCAGGGAAGGATATGAGATTGACGCGGTGCCGAATAAGGGGTACTGCCTGTCATCCGGCACGGATATTCTTTCGGCACAGGGGATCCAGACGCACCTCTCTCCTATCTGTCAGGGAATTGATCTTCACGTTCTGCAGGAGGCCGAATCCACCAATGCGCTGCTTCGGGAGGCGGCGAACGCGGGTGCTCCGGAAGGCTATGTGATCCTGTCCAGAACGCAGACGAAGGGGCGGGGGCGGCTTGGACGCAGCTTCTATTCCCCGGCGGATACCGGCATCTATCTGAGCCTTCTGCTCAGACCCGCAGGGATCTCCCCGGCGCAGGCAGTCCGGATTACAACCATGGCAGCGGTCGCCGTATGCGAAGCGGTGGAGAAGGCGTCCGGGAAGCAGGCGCTTGTAAAATGGGTGAATGATGTCTATGTGGACGGGCGAAAGGTCAGCGGAATTCTCACGGAGGCATCCATCAGTATGGAGAACGGCTGTATGGACTATGTAATACTGGGAGTCGGAATCAATGCCTATGCGCCTCCGGAAGGGTTCCCCGCGGAGCTTGCCTCGATTGCGGGCGCAGTGTTTGATCACAGGCAGAGCGACGGGAAGAATATTCTGACAGCGGAGTTCTTAAACCGCTTCCTGTATTACTATACGAACTGGGACACCGTGGATTATGTGGCACAGTACCGGGCCAGGAGCCTTGTAATCGGGAAGGAAATCACCGTGCTTGCGCCTTCCGGCACTCAGGCGGCAGCGGCGCTTGACGTTGATGAGGAGTGCCGCCTGATTGTCCGGTACGAAGACGGCCGGATCGAGCGGCTCTCATCCGGGGAAATCAGCATCCGTCTCGCTCCTCAGGAACCGAAAAGCCCGGAAGAAGAACGCATATGAGACCGGGCAGAGACTATGGGGCAAAGGTCCAAAGCCCAAGACGGGAGCAGACCCGTTCCACGATTCTGTGCGCCATGTTCACGGCGCTGATTGCGGCGGGCGCCTTCATTCAGATCCCGATTCCGGCGGTGCCGTTCACGCTGCAATACTTATTTACCATGCTGGCCGGACTGCTGCTCGGGCCTAAGAAGGGTTCTCTGGCCGCTGCCGTCTACATCTGCCTCGGACTGGCCGGACTTCCCATCTTCGCCCACGGCGGCGGCATCGAATATATCGTTCAGCCAAGCTTCGGCTACCTCATCGGATTCGCGGCCGGAGCTTTTGTTACGGGCGTCATTGCGGGAAGGAAGACGCGTCCCGGATACAAAAGGCTTCTTGCCGCGAATTTCACAGGCCTTGGCATTGTATACCTGTTCGGAATGGCGTACTATTACCTGATCAGCCGCTTCTACCTTGGCAGTCCCATCGGACTGTGGCCGCTGTTTTTGTACTGCTTTCTCCTTGCGGTGCCCGGGGATATCCTGCTGTGCTTTGCCGGTGCGTATCTTGGCAGGCGGCTGATTCCGTTAATCAAAGAAGGGAGAATCGGAACATGAATGTTGACAGCCTTGGAAATCAAGTAATGCAGGGATATCAAATCACCCGGGACGAGGCAATCCGGCTGAGTAAGGAGCCGTTAGAAGCGCTGTGTAAGAAAGCGGATGAGATCCGGGCGCATTTCTGCTCCGACGGATTTGACATCTGCACGATTATTAACGCAAAGAGCGGGCACTGCTCCGAGAACTGCCGCTTCTGCGCCCAGTCCGCCCACAACCGGACCGGCGCAAAGGAATACCCGCTGCTCTCGGCAGAGGAAATCACGGATGAGGCCAGACGAAATGACGCGCAGGGGGTGCTCCGCTTCTCGATCGTCACCTCCGGCAGGCAGCTGTCCGATGCGGAGGTGGACGCGATGTGCGAGGCGGTCCGGCAGATCCGGAGGGAAACCGGCATCGCGGTCTGCATCTCCTTCGGCCTGTTAAACAGGGAGCAGTACGAGAAACTGAAGGAAGCCGGGGTGACGCGGGTTCATAATAACCTTGAGACCTCCCGCAGGAATTTCCCCAACATCTGTACAACCCATACCTTCGACGATAAGCTGGCCGCCATCCGGGCGGCGAAGGAGGCCGGTCTTGCGGTGTGCAGCGGCGGAATTATGGGGCTTGGCGAGACCTGGGAGGACCGGATTGATATGGCGCTTACCTTAAGAGAACTTGGAATCCGGAGCGTTCCGGTGAATCTGCTCAACCCGATTCCCGGCACTCCATTCGCGGGGAACGAGCGGTTGAGCCCGGAGGAACTGCGGCGGATTGTCGCCGTCTACCGCTTCCTTCTTCCGGACGCCTCCATCCGGCTTGCGGGAGGCCGGGGGCTGCTTCCCGATCAGGGGAGGAGCTGCTTTTTGTCCGGCGCCAATGCGGCCATCTCCGGGGATATGCTGACCACGGCCGGAATTACCGTACAGACCGATCTGCGGCTGTTCAGTATGACATCTCCTTCCTGAAACGGGCCAGACAGCTTTGCGATCAGTACGGAGTGCTTCTGATCTTCGATGAGGTGGCAACCGGCTTCGGACGGACGGGGAACCGGTTCGTGGCCGATCGGGTGCTG
>CALWGS010000209.1 GCA_944380155.1 uncultured Lachnospiraceae bacterium | reverse complement strand
CATTGCCGGACACAACGGCAATCACATCCCCTTTCCTGACCGGACTTCCCTCGCCAAGAAGCGCCTGGAAGCGGATCGACGGATCCAGCAGTTCAAAGACACGCCTCACAATGTCCAGCCCGCAGAGGATCCCCTCCTCCTTCGCAAGGTACTCCCCCTTCACTGTCTTCTCTTCTCCGATTGTCGAAAGCGTGGTAATATCCCCGGTTCCGATGTCCTCCCTCAGCGCGTTCCTGAGTATATCATCCATTTCGAAGTTCCTAATCCTGCTATCCATCCATTTCCTCCTGTCCCATGAATTTGATAGTCCTTATGATACCATTAAAACGGACTTATATCAACGTTTTGCGCCTTGCCATATCATACAAAATTCCCAATCTATCAGCCGGAAGCCGGCCAATCGGCACGGTCCACCATCCAGGTGTTGCGGGCCTGATGCGCACCATATGATACAGCGCGCAATGAAACAAAAAGTGCAATCGTCCAGGCATTCTGGAAGTTATATCCGCAAAAGGACATTTCCAAAATTACCGTAAAGGACATAACAGAAGCCACCGGAATCCACAGGGCAACTTTTTATCTCTACTTTGACAACTCAGCTTCGGGATATGGAAAATAACGGCCTTCTAACTCGTACTGTATATGCTGAGGTTCCTCCGCGTGTGGAATATTCGCTAACTGATTTAGGGAGAAGTTTAAAACCTATGGTCGTTTTTCCAACGCCGCCCTTCTGGTTGGCGACGGCGATGATTTGAGTATTCAAAGATCAATTCCTCCTTAAAACAGAAAAAGCCACTCAAGTTTCCTTGAATGGCCTTAGTAAGTTAAAAAGCCGCCTGTTTCAAAAAAATAAGCGGCTTTATTGCATTATTCAGTTTTATTTAGCAGTTGTGACCGGGTTGGCGCGCACTGGTATCATGGGATACACTCTCCCCAGCCAAACAAGGAGAATGAATTTATTCTATACCAAATTCTTCTGCATATTCTACCGTTCCGCAAACCGCCGGTGCATCTGTTCTTAATTTACAGGCCATGAATTTTTCTTCCGGCACGTCAAAGGGGGCCTTTATTCCATACCTGTGTGCCGGAACATATCCAAATCTTGGGTAATACATTTCGCTGCCTAACACGACCGAATAGGGAATTCCCATGTCCACGGCGATTCTATGCCCTTCTTTGATCAATGCAGAACCGATTCCTCTGTGCTGGTAATCCGGATTCACAGAAAGCGGAGCTAACGCAAGAATCATTGTTTCGCCGACCCACGCCTTAGTAAACATGATATGCCCGACAATCGTTCCTTCAACCTCTGCAACCAGTGATAATTCGGGAAGAAAAGCGTTTCCTGCCCTCAATTTGCTCACCAGGTCCTGCTCATTTCCATCTGCATGATCGGCACTCTCAAAAGCTGCTTTTACTACATCATAAATTTTTTTATAATCACTTTCATTTTCTTTTCGTATCAGCATATATGACGCCATACCTCCAAATCAGAATCTCTTCATACATTCTAAGATGCGTTGCTTATATCCCTTCACAATACATTGATCTTTTCCACAAATATCCCCTCACACAAGTTCTGATTTATTTCTCACTTACTGCCACTCATTATGCTGCCGGTGTAGTGTTCCGGAAAGCCCTGAATCAGCCCGATAACAAAATAGTCCATAAATCTATTTCTTCCAGTTCAATAACAATGCGGAATTGATAATGACAAGAACAGAACCCGCATTATGGACCAAAGCACCGACCACCGGATTTAACACGCCTGTTATAGCCAAAATGATGGCAATAAAATTGAGTGCCATAGAAAATGTAAGGTTGCATTTGATGGTAATCATCATCCGTTTCGCCAGGCCTAAAAGGTGAGGCAGTTCACAAATCTTATCATTGATAAGTGCAATGTCCGCAGCATCCACCGCAATGTCACTGCCAACACCACCCATAGCAATACCGACATAGGCTTTTTTTAATGCAGGCGCATCATTGATCCCATCTCCAACCATACAAATATGTTTCCCTGCTTTTTGATACTCCTCGATATGAAGCAGCTTATCTTCCGGCAGACAGTCGGCATAAACCTCTTGAATTCCAAGTCGGTCGGCCATGTAATGGGCGGCGGTCTCATGGTCACCGGTCAATAAAATAGAAGCAATACCCATTGCGTTGATATTTTGAATCGTGTCCGATGCCTCTTCTCGTAGAGTGTCTGACAGCGCAATAAATCCAATTGGGGTTCTATGGATGGCGATATAAGTAATTGTACATCCTTCTCCTAAATATTCCTGTGCCCGTGTGAGCATTTCTTCGGGTAATGCTATCTGGTTGTCCGTCAGCAGTTCCCTGTTGCCCGCGATCACATCGTATCCATGAACGACAGCTGCCACTCCGCGCCCCGGAAGCATCTGAAATGCGGAGGGCTGTGGGATTTCCTCAGAGAGCTGGTTTTTACATCCGGCTACGATAGCCTTCCCCAATGGATGCTCCGAACGCAGTTCCGCACCGGCAATCATCTTATATAAGTCCTCCTCACTCCAAGATTCACTGCAGCTTACAACGGCAATGACCTGGGGTGTCCCGTGGGTTAATGTACCCGTTTTGTCAAAAGTAATATGAGAAACTGCGGCGAGACGCTCTAATGCATCTCCTTCCCGAACCAGAAAACCGTGTTTCGTTGCATTCCCGATTGCCGCCATAATCGCAGTAGGAGTAGCCAGCACCAGAGCACAAGGACAAAAAACGACGAGAATGGTAACCGCTCGAATGATCTCGCCGCTGATAATCCATGTCAACACTGCAGAAGCCAGGGCGATTACAACAATCCATGCAGCCCAGCGATCCGCAATCCCTACAATCTTGGCCTTTCCTGCATCCACAGACTGAACCAGCCGGATCATGCGCTGAATGGAGCTGTCCTCGCCAACCTTTACAGCCTCCATATCAAAGGAACCAAATTGATTCACTGTACCACTGGAAACTAAATCGCCGACCGTTTTATCTACGGGAAGAGATTCCCCGGTCATCACTGCCTGGTTAACAGAAGTATTGCCGTCTACGATCACGCCGTCCACCGGAATGGTTTCGCCAGGGCGAACTCTTATCCTGTCCCCAATTTGAACCTGCTCTGCCGGAATCATTTTTTCTTCCTCTCCAATGATTAACCTGGCTGTTCTTGGTGTCAAATGTACCAGCTTTTCAATTCCCGCTCTTGCCTTAGCCACAGTGAGATCTTCCAGCAAAGCCCCCAGCTGCATGATAAAAGCGACTTCACCTGCCGCAAATATTTCCCCGATGATGATGGAAGCAATCAATGCAATGGACACCAGCACATCCGCTTTTATATCGAACTCTGTCACTAATCCAATTACTGCCTCCAAAATGATAGGGACTCCACACAGGATAATTGCAGCCCACGCCAAATCAAATCCAAACGGCGAGGCATGAAACAGACTGGCAATCAAAGAAATCCCCGATACCGTCAAAAAGGCAATGTCCTTTTTTATACCGCCCAACGCAAGTACTTTTTCTAACATCTTCATAAGAAGTCACGCTCCTTTCTTATACCTATATGGGTATGGGTATATTATACCTGCGGGGGCATGGGCTGTCAATAGGCAAAGAAAAACCAGCCAAGAAGCGAAGCTGCAAGGCCGGTTTAAGTACATTTCTTCAATTCATATTGGCAAAGCGCTCTACGGCTTTGGTAAAGTTTGCGATGGTCTGATCGGCATCCCCATGTTCGATACCGTCCCGTACACAATGCTTGATATGTCCCTCCAAAACTACCTGACCCACTTTATGCAGGGCAGATTTTGCGGCATTGATTTGGGCTAAAATATCTTCACAAGGGACATCTTCATCAACCATTCGGTCAATCGCCTGAACCTGACCAATAATTTTTTTTAATCGGCGATGAAGATTATCTGCGTCCATACACTGTTTCATATTCTATTGCACCTCCCGACTATACTCCAGGGAGTATATGTATAGTTCCTGTCTATTATCCATTGCATCTCCTGTTTTGTCAAGGGCACATGATAAAAAATAGAACAAAATAAAGCAGGAGCACACTCTGTCGCTTCGGCGATCCATCTGTTAATTATGGTCTGCTTGCAACAAAGACTTTCACTATCTGATCACGGAAACCTGCATCTTTAGAATGTGGAACGTCTGACAAAGAAAATTGCTCAATCCAACGCTATTCTGGTTAAGGCAGCGGCGGGGATGCCTGCTGCCTGCGGGTTCCATGCCTCTACTTCCGGTAGACCTTTTTCTCGAGCCGTTTCTGTTTCCACCTGCGAACCGCCTGCATTCCATTCCCTTGGCCAAAATAAAGAGCGATGGACGAGAGAATCATCAAGACTACCGTATAGACAAAGCTCATACATCTTGCGTCAATACTCGCATTTTCATCTGATGCCGCCTTAATGACAATTCCCAGCGGCTGAAACAGCGGATGATACAAAAAAGCCGTCAAATCATAGTCCGATAAAAGGCCGTTAAAATTCAATTTCCTTTACGATTTAGTACATTGGAAACAGTACCGTGAGATACCCCGGCATATTTTGCAATATCTTTGATTGTAGCCATGACAAACTCCCTTGATCCTTTGATTCCCCCATTGTATCATCATCAGAGCCCTGTTACAAGTAGCGAAGCAAAAATGCCGCGGATTACAGAACCTGATCATTCAAAATTTATCTTAAATAGCCCTTGCTTATGACGTAACGTAATGGGTATACTGTAAGCAGGAGGTGCAATATGAATCCATACAGAGCGATCCCACAGGGCTGCCGGACTGTGGGCGAAGCCGCGAAGAAAATGGGCGTTACCTTTGGAAGGAGGAAATACCATGTCAAATCAATATTTAGTCGTTGTCGATATGCAGAATGATTTTGTAACCGGCTCTCTGGGTACCAAAGAGGCCGAAGCAATCACCAAGGCAGCCGTTCAAAAAGTAACCGGATTTCAGGGAACCGTCGTCTTTACACTGGATACACACACGGAGCATTATCCGGATACACAGGAGGGGAAACTGCTGCCGGTGAAGCATTGTATCAAAGGAACGGAAGGCTGGCAGCTGATCCCGGAACTGAAAACCTTTCAGGAACAGCACCGCTGCCCGGTGTTCGAGAAGAATACATTCGGCAGCACAGCGCTGACGCAGTTCCTTCTGGAAGAAGATCAGAAGAGGCATCTGGATTCGGTCGAGCTGATTGGACTCTGCACGGATATCTGTGTGATCAGCAACGCGCTTCTGATCAAGGCGTTTCTGCCGGAGCTGCCCGTCAGCGTGGATGCCTCCTGCTGCGCCGGAGTATCACCGGAGAAGCATGAGGCGGCTCTGCGGACCATGGAAAGCTGCCAGATCCTCCTGTCCTGATCTTTGCTGACCGTACTCCATACTCCGAATCTCATCCTCAGACATTGGCATGGGCGGCAGTCAATAGTGCTGCCGCCCATGGCCCGGATGAAATCCACCCGTTTACAGTCTGCCATTTTGCCCCTCCGCTTCTGCCCTTCCAAGCAGGTAGAGAAAAGCGACCGCAGGGACGCGCAGAATAGGTACCCTGGTTTCATGCCCGGTGATGCCGAAATCATCCAGGCGTTTTGTGATTAAAAAAGCATTCGTTACGTTCGCCTTTTCGTCCCGGCACAGCTCCACAATCGCATCTGTCGCCGCAATATGAGAATGATTACGGTACTTCACTTCACAGAGAATTTTCCGGCGGGGAAGCTCTGCCACAACATCAACCTCTTTCTTATTATCCTTGGCCTTTCTGAAATATCCAAGCTGTGCAGGGCTGCCCTGATAGAAGGAAACCATATACTTGTAGACCGTTGCTTCCACCATTTCGCCGAGTTCCGTTTCGTCTGAAAGCACATCGTCGATCATCAGCACTGCATTACGGATTGCCGCATCAGCAATGTAAATTTTCGGCCTTCCCTTAAGAGCGCCTTTACTTCCTACATCTATCGGCTTTGCCACATAAATAAGGTTTGACATCTCCAACGCCCTGATGTAACTGTCAATCGTTGTGATAGAGACATTCTCCAGTTCCTTTGCCACCGTCGTTGCATTAAAAATCTCCGTTCCGTTCATACACAGATAGAGAAACAGCTTTTCCATCAGTAGAGGACTGCGAATATGAAAGAGTGTCAGTACATCACGCTTGATCACCTTATCAACCACATCCTCCCGCAGCATTCTTTGTGCATAGGCATCATCATCTGATAACACCAGCTCCGGAAAACCGCCAATGGCAAGATAACGGTTAAAATGATTGCGCAGCGGGGTAAACCTGTCCATCAAATCGCCAAGCTGTGCCAAACTCATACCTGCAAGCTCCGACAGGCGCAAATCATCCGGCAGAACAGGCAAATCCAGCTCAAGCAGCCTGCAATACTCATAAAAGGACATCGTAGGTATTTTAAGAACACTCCACCGGCCTGTTCCGCTGTCTGCGGTACCCTTTTCCAAAACAGGACTGGCGGATCCCGTGGCAATCAGACGAATTTCCTTTCTGCTGTCGTAAATCACCTTCATCCAGAGTTCCCAATTCTCGGTGTACTGCACCTCGTCAAAGAAGAGATATCTTGTCCCTTCAACAGGGTACATTGACTCATAAATAGACAACACATGTTCCACATTGATGAGCTTCAGAATTGGATTGTCGAAGGTAGCATACAGAATATTTTTAGGATTGATGCCCTCATCAATCAGATGTTCGATCATCTGGTATAAAATGGTTGTCTTCCCCACACGCCTCATACCGGACAAAACAGCAAACCTTCGAATACTCCTGTGTGTGAGTGTTCTCAGAGCTTCGTAATATGCCAGCCTCTTCTGCGGCTTGCTGTCCTCCTTGATAGCGGAAGGTGTGCGCCACCACGGATTATACTGCCGCAACACTTTCATAACCTGTTCATCATTTACAATTGCCATAATACACCTCCATCATACTATCATTCCAGCGGAGTCTGCCTATCATACTCTGCATTTTTCTACGCTGTTTACAAAGTATATTATAGAAATAGTCGTTGCAAATTGCAAGTTATATTATGGAAATACGCAAACGTATGGGGAATCCGTTATTTTTGTTTTATTTGTCACACATTCGTGCTCATGCTATAATCCGATCATGTCAATCGGGTGCTGCAACCGATTATAGAACCCGATTGTAATGATCGGTTATGAATTCCCTTCTGGTGCGAACATCATAGTTCAAGCTGCCAGAAACAGGAGGTGTTTTTGAATGTACACGATGATGCAGGTCTGCCGGGAGACAAATCTAACCTACGAGACTCTGAAGTTTTACTGCAATGAAGGGATGGTTCCAAATGTGAAACGCGACAGAAATAACCGGCGCATATTTGACGAACAGGATGTGAAATGGATTCAGGATCTTGTATGCCTGAAAAAATGCGGGATGAGCATTCAGGAAATGAAAGAATATCTGGCTCTGTGCCTGAAGGGAGAATCTACGATTCCCCAACGCAAGATGATGCTTGAGAAAAAGCAGGCGGCGCTGCGTGCCTCAATTCAGGAATTAGAAAACAGTGTGGCATATATCGACTGGAAGCAGAATTTCTATGACGAGGTGCTCTCCGGGATACATCCCTATGTCAGTCACCTCATTCGAGTATAGCCGGGAATAAAAAACCAATGAAAAGAACTGCCGGTTCCAAGCGCCACACCTCCCAGAACCGGCAGTCCCCATATTTCTCAGACCTTCTTCACTCCAAGCACCACGTCTTCCCCATTCAGGTTCCATTCCTTCGACGCGCTGTTCTCACCGTCTTCCACGGTCTGATCGTACACAATCTCGTCCGCCAGAACAACTCCGCGGATCTCGTCTTCCTTCCTGCGCACAACCTCTGCAATCGTCGCATTCCCACTGACATAGACCACAATATGATCCATAACCTCGAATCCGGTGTCCTTGCGCATGGTCTGTACCTTGGAAATGACCTCGCGTACATAGCCTTCCTCGATCAGCTCGGGCGTCAGGTTCGTATCCAGAACCACCGTGATTCCGTAATCGGAATTGGAGACATAGCCCTCCATCTGGGCCGCATCAATCAGAAGATCCTCCTGAGCAATGCTCTCCTTCGCGCTCTCAACCTCAACGGTTAAGCTGCCCGTGGCGTTGATCTCATCCATCGCCGCGTTGCCGTCCAGGTTCGCAAGAACCTCCTTCAGGGCATTCAGCCTCTTGCCGAAGCGGCGTCCCAGAGTCTTTAACTGCGGCTTGAAGGTGTAGCTTGTAAATGCCCTGACATCGGTGGTGAAGATCACGTTCTTGACGTTGAGCTCATCCTCAATGATTTCGGTATAGAATCCGGACATTCCTTCCTTCTTCTCTCCGTTCTCATCTGTATAGCTCAAATCATCCGCCTTGACATACATCCTGGCAATGGGCTGCCTCTGCTTGATGTTCGCGGTATTTCTCGCGGCGCGTCCAAGCACGACAATATCCAGCACCGCTTCCATATCCTTCTCAAGCTCTCTGTCAATCATCGACTCATTGCAGGCCGGGAAATCGCACAGATGGATGCTCTCCGGCGCATCCGGATTCACGCGCCTTACAATATTCTGGTAGATATCCTCCGTCATGAACGGAATCATCGGCGCAGCCGCGCGGATGATGGTCTCCAGAGCTGTGTAGAGCGTCATATAAGCGTTAATCTTTTCCTGCTCCATTCCCTTAGCCCAGAAGCGCTCACGGCCCCTTCTGACATACCAGTTGCTCATCTCGTCCACAAAATCCTGAAGCGCTCTCGCCGCCTCCGGGATCTTGTAGTTATTCAGGCTGTCGTCCACGGTCTTAACCACCGTATTCAGCCTGGATAACAGCCATTTATCCATGACGGAGAGCTTGTCATACTCCAGCGTATGCTTCGTCGGATCGAAGGAGTCGATATTCGCGTACAGCACATAGAACGCATACGTATTCCACAGCGTTCCCATGAACTTGCGCTGCCCCTCGACCACCGCCTTGCCGTGGAAGCGGTTCGGCAGCCACGGCGCGCTGTTGCTGTAGAAATACCAGCGGATCGCGTCCGCGCCGTACTGTGCGAGCGCGTCGAACGGATCGACGGCATTTCCCTTGGACTTGCTCATCTTCTGGCCGTTCTCATCCTGCACATGTCCAAGCACAATGACATTCCGGTAAGGCGCCTTGTTGAAAATCAGCGTCGAAATCGCAAGCAGGGAATAGAACCATCCTCTTGTCTGATCGACGGCCTCGGAAATGAAGTCCGCCGGGAACTGCTGCTCGAACAGCTCCTGATTTTCGAACGGATAGTGATGCTGAGCAAACGGCATGGCTCCGGAGTCGAACCAGCAGTCGATTACCTCCGGCACCCGCTTCATCTGCTTCCCGCACTGAGGGCAGGTGATGGTAACGGCGTCAATGTAAGGGCGGTGCAGCTCGATGTCATCCGGGCAGTTGTCCGACATCTCTTTTAACTCCGCGATGCTGCCAATCGAATGCATATGCCCGCATTCGCACTGCCAGATGTTCAGCGGCGTTCCCCAATAACGGTTCCGGCTGATGCCCCAGTCCTGAACATTCTCCAGCCAGTCGCCGAAGCGTCCCTTGCCGATGCTCTCCGGAATCCAGTGGATGGTGTTATTATTGCGGATCAGATCCTCCTTCACCGCCGTCATCTTAATGAACCAGGATTCCCGCGCATAATAGATTAAGGGCGTATCGCAGCGCCAGCAGAACGGATAGCTGTGCTCGAACTTCAGCACCTTAAACAGCAGTCCCTTCTGCGCCAGCAGCTTCATTAACGGCTCGTCCGCCTTCTTGCAGAACAGTCCTGCCACATCTGCGGCCTCGGGCTTCATATTGCCCTTCTCATCTACAAGCTGTAAGAACGGCAGGTCATACTTGCGTCCCACATTCGCGTCGTCCTCACCGAATGCCGGAGCGATGTGTACAACGCCGGTACCGTCTGTGAGCGTAACATAGGTATCGCATACGACATAGAATGCCTTCTTGCCCCCGACGATATGAGGCTGTGCCTCCGGATCCAGGGTCCCGTCCGGCCTGCGGTATCCATAATCAAAGAGGGGCTGATACTGCGTATACTCCAGATCCGTTCCCACAAAATGCTCCTCGATCTCGTAATCCCCGTCAATGACGGACAGCAGCGCCTCCGCGAGGATATAATGCTCCTCCTTCACAGCCGCTTCCCTGTTCTCCGCATTCAGTACATTCCCCTTCTCGTCCACCGATACCCGAACCTTCACATAAGTCTCCTTCGGGTTCACGCAGAGCGCGACATTCGAAGGAAGCGTCCAGGGCGTTGTCGTCCAGGCGAGAATATAGGTCTCCTCCTGTCCTTCCACACGGAACTTGGCAATCGCGGACTTCTCCTTCACATCCTTATAACCCTGCGCCACCTCATGGCTCGAAAGCGGCGTCCCGCAGCGCGGACAGTAGGGAACAATCTTATAGCCCTTATACAGCAGGCCCTTCTCCCAGATCTTCTTCAACGCCCACCACTCAGATTCGATATAGTCATTCTCATAGGTCACATAGGGATGCTCCATATCCGCCCAGAAGCCGACCGTTCCGGAGAAATCCTCCCACATTCCCTTGTACTTCCATACGCTTTCCTTGCACTTCCTGATGAAGGGCTCCAGCCCGTACTGCTCAATCTGCTCCTTGCCGTCCAGTCCAAGAAGCTTCTCCACCTCCAGCTCAACCGGAAGTCCGTGGGTATCCCATCCGGCTTTCCTCGGCACCATATATCCCTTCATCGTGCGGTATCTCGGAATCATATCCTTGATAACTCTGGTCAAAACATGGCCGATATGAGGCTTGCCGTTCGCGGTAGGGGGACCATCATAGAACGTATAGGTCGGGCCTTCCTTCCTGGAATCCATGCTCTTCTCGAAAATGTCATGATCCTTCCAGAACTTCTCGACCTCCTTCTCACGATCCACGAAATTCAGATTGGTTGATACCTTATCATAAAGCATTGTACCAGTTCCTCCTTACTCTTCTTTGAAATCAACGCTTAAAATAAAAAAATGCCTCATCCAAAACAGGATGAAAGCATTGTGCTGTCATATACCACCTATTTCACGTACTCCGCCCGCGCCCGCGCATTCCGCGCGTCTGTCCGGACTTTTATACCTGCTCCATATAACGGTGGGCACCGGCAAAGCTTACTTGGCCGCATTCCAGGTTCCGTCAGGGAATCCCTCCGGCACCCGTGTGCGCGGTTCAGCCCGCAACCTTGGGAGTGATATTCAGCCGTCCGCTACTCGCACCGGGCTTCCACCCTCCCCGGTTCGCTGCGCCTTTCCCGAACGCCTACTCTCTCCGTCACTGTCTTTGTCCTTAGATGCGTCTGTGCCTATCATATTATAAGGGCTCCAAAAAGTCAAGCAGAAATCAGTCTGCTTCCTCATCCTCCTTCAGAATATCCCTTATCGTCTGCATGGAAAGATCCACCGATGCAATTTCATCGGCACAGCGCTTCAGCTCGCTCCGGATCAGATTCTCATGCGCGATTTTCTTTTTGTATTTCAGCCGGTGCTCCAGCGTTGCCCAGAAATCTGTAGCGATGGTCCGGATCTGGATCTCTGCCGGAAGCTCCTCCCCATCAGGGAATGTCCGTCCGGAGAGGACGCGTTTATCTTACCCTTATGGGCTGTCACAACCGCTCTGGCAATGGACAATCCGATTCCGTAGCCCCCTGTCCCCGAATTCCTGGACGGATCCATCCGGTAGAAGC
>CALWGS010000208.1 GCA_944380155.1 uncultured Lachnospiraceae bacterium | reverse complement strand
AATTCCTTAAAGTATTTCGATCTGGCCCTGCCTGCGGTTGCGCTTGCGCAGGGCTTCGGCCGCATCGGCTGCTTCCTCGCGGGGTGCTGCTACGGGAAGGAGACGAATTCCATCTTCGGCATTGTGTTCCATGACTCCGCTTACGCGCCGAACGGAGTGAAGCTTCTGCCCACGCAGCTGATTTCAAGTGTCGGCAATTTCGCGATTGCCGGGATCCTGTTCGCGGCGGCAAGAAAGAACCGGAAGGACGGACGGGTTGGGAGCCTGTATCTGATCCTCTACGGAACCGGCCGTTTCCTGGTGGAGTTCCTGCGAAATGATCCGCGCGGGAGTGTGGGAGTGTTATCGACCTCCCAGTTCATTTCCCTGTTCATGGTCGCGGGGGGAATCCTGTTGTATGTGGTTCTTGGAAAAAGGCCGGATTCCCTGCCGGTGTCGGCTCAGGAGACGCTGGAGGCAGAGGAAGAAGGGACACGGCAGGAATAACGGAGAAGACAGGACTCATAAGAAAGGAAATGACATGGATCATAAGAATGAAATATCCGGCGGCTATGAGCATAAGGTACAATACTATGAAACCGACCAGATGGGAATTGTTCATCATTCCAATTATATCCGGTGGTTCGAGGAAGCAAGGACGGATCTGATGGATCGGCTTGGATTCGGATATGATAAGATGGAGGAGTGCGGCATTCTGATGCCGGTTCTGTCCGTGTCTGCGGAATATAAGCATCCGGCGAAATACGGAGAGACGGTTCGGATCCTTGCGTCTGTCACGGAGTTCACCGGAGTAAAGCTTACGGTGCGCTATGTGGTGGAGGATGCGGTCTCCGGCGAGAAGAAGGTGCTTGGAGAGACCAGGCACGGATTCGTGAGCCGGAGTATGGGGATGGTCCGGCTTAAGAGGGATTATCCGGAGCTTTATCGGATCTTCTCAGACCTTTTGGAACAGGGGAAAGCAAACGGAACATGACTTCCTGTCTGAACGACGGACGGGATATGCGGCAGAGACGGTCTTAAGTCTCCTGCATATCCCGTCATTGTTATTTGTCAGGCCTGGCGCATCATTTTGCGGAGCGCATCGACTTTCAGCTTATCCTTGGGAGCCAGCTCTCCGGCAAACAGATCGAACATCAGATCGCTTTCCTCCTTGCTGAAGGAGAGGCCCATGGCTTTCATTCGGGCATTGGCCTTGAGCAGCAGGGGGAGAGCCTTATCCAGTGACATGCCGGATGCTTCGTGCGCCAGTTCGTTGAGGACGAGAAGCTTTCTCGGATCCATATGTTTGATTCGGGGGTCGTTTTGCCAGTTGGTGTTCATACGAAATTCCATCATCCTTTCTTTGATTCGTCTTTCGGGGAACTGCTCCCCGGCTGATTCTGATCCGGTCCGTCCGCGTCCTGCGCAGGATGAACCTCCGGCTGATCAAAGCCGTCGTAATAGCGATATCCGCAGGCTTCCGCATCGGATGGGATCACGAACGGAAGATCGTCCGGAGCATAATGCTCCGGCCAAGCCTCCTTCCAGGGAGTCTCCTGAGATGGAGTCTCCTTGGAAGGAGTTTCCTGCGGCGGGGGGCCGGATGGCGGGGAATCCTGTCCCGCAGCGCCGAAACCGGCGCCGAACGGAGAATCCGTACCAAACGGGGAACCGGCGCCGAACAGGGAACTGACACGGAACAAAGAATCGGCGTCGGCCGGTCTCTCTCCGCTATCTGAGAACATCCGCATGATTTCGGCCATTTTCATTAAGGAGTCAAGGTCCGGACTGAAGGATTGGGGGTTCTCCTGCTTTGAGGGTTCGGATCTGTCCGCGGGCTGTTCGGGAGAGAACGGAGCCGGATTCAGGTCGGACAGAAACGGAGCAAGACTTTGGTACATTTCATAGAATTTGCGGATATTGTTCCATCCGGCAAGCAGATCGAGGAGCCTTCTCTCGGACGGATAGGCCACCTGACGGACGCTCTGAATGAGGCCGTCCGGATCGGCAATCAGATTGGCAGGCTGTGTATATTGAAATGCCGTCAGCGTATCCTTCATCCGAAATCCGCGGGCGGCTTCAAAGAATTCCATTCCTTTCAGGAGCAGATCAAGAGGGCTCTTAAGCCCGGAATTCAGATAGGGAAGCGCGGCCCTTAACAGTCTGACTGTATGATTGGTTTGACCGGCATCCGTGCCTGTGTCTGTCCCATATTCCGTTTGCGCGGTATCTTCCATGCAGCACCCTCCTCATCCTTTCTGACGGAGCTGTCACATGCATGCCGTTCCCTTATCCGGCGCCGGTTTGCTGATGATGAATTCCCGCAGGAAGGATTTTTTATTGTCCCTACAATATATTCAGGACCCATAAAAAAATGACAGCCGTCCGTCAGGAGGCTGTCACACAGGGAGAGGCGGGGCGTCCTCAGGCCGGATAGATGAGGCGGCTCTCGTTGATATCTGTCAGGACTTCGTTGAGATAGCGGCGGGCAATTAATCTGGCCATAGGAAGATTCATATCCAGGTAGTTGCCGCAGCAGACGGCCGAAGCCCCCGGGATCTCTCCTTCATAATCCCGTATGAATTCAAACATACCGGTTATCAGTTCCACGATATCCCGCGACTCATAATTGCCCGCAAGCAGCAGGTAAAAACCGGTCCGGCACCCCATCGGGCCAAAATACAGAATCTGTTCCCCAAAGTCCTCCCGGTTGCGCAGATAGGTCGCGCCGAGATGTTCGATGGCATGAATCTCGGCCGTATTCATCACCGGCTCGAAGTTCGGCCTTGTCATCCGGATATCAAAGGTTGTAATCACCTCACTGCCTGCCTTATCCCTGCGGGATACATAGATCCCGGGAAGGAGACGGAGATGGTCAACGGTAAAGCTTGCGATTGGCTTCATAGTATTACCTCCATGTGCGCTCTGTATGGTATCAGTCTTATTATAATCGGTATGAGGGGGAAGTCAATCCTCAAAGGCAGGGCTTGTGAAGGATTCTTTCCGGATTCCTAATCAAATCTTTAGATTTCTCTGCTTTACATTTTCAGATTTCTATATTATAAAATAAATATAAACAATATGAAAAAAGATCAAATCTGGATGCGCTTTTTATGGCGCGGAAATGGAGATTGATATGAATATAGGACTATTTACAGAGACATATTATCCGGAAATTAACGGGGTCGCGAATTCGGTCTATATGCTGAAGGAAGAGCTGGAACGGATGGGGCATAATGCATACGTATTCACCACGACAACGCCGGGAGCACCGAAGGAGGAGCACAATGTATTCCGCGTGCACAGCATTCCCTGTGCGTTCCTGACAGAGCGGCGCGTCGGAATGTTTTATTCTCCGAAGCTGGCACACCTGATTAAGGGACTGAATCTGGATGTGATACATACCCATACAGAATTCTCGTTAGGAATCTTCGGACGGATTATGGCAAGGGAGCTTGGAATTCCGGTGGTGCACACGTATCATACCATCTATGAGGATTATACGCATTACATCGCACATTTCAAAGCATTGGACAGAAAGGCGAAGGCGTTCGTGCGGTTCTACTCGAGATTTTGCTGCAACACCGCAGAGCGCGTGATTGTGCCGACCGGGAAGGTCAGGCAGCTGCTGTGCGGATACCGGGTCTCTCAGAACATCGAAATCATTCCGACCGGAATTGATCTGGACAAATTCCGCAGGGAACACTATAATGAAGAAGAAGTGGAGAGGATTCGGGAAAGCCTTGGAATCAGGAAGGATGAGAAGGTGATGCTCTATGTCGGGAGACTCTCCCAGGAGAAGAACATCGCGGAGATTGTGGACGGATACGCCAGGTATGCCGGGATGCATGAAGATGTCAGGCTCGTGATTGTCGGAGGCGGGCCGGAGCTTGAGAAACTTCAGGAGCAGGCGCAGGAGCTTGGAATCGGGGATCGGGTGGTTTTCGCGGGGGCGCGTCCGTGGGATGAGATCGGCAGGTATTACCTGCTTGGCGATGTCTTTGTCAGCGCTTCTCAGAGCGAGACACAGGGTCTGACCTACATCGAGGCCATGGCTGCGGGCCTGCCCGTTGTCGCGAAGCAGGATCCGTGCCTGGATGATGTGCTCAAAGACGGGGTGAACGGGTATGCGTTCACAAATCAGGAGGAATTCCTCTGCGGCCTGGACCGGGTATTATACCACGGCAGGCAGCAGGAGTACGCAAAGAATTCTCTCGAGGCGGTGGAGCCGTATTCCAGGAAACAGTTTGCCCGGAATGTGCTTGCTCTTTACGAAGAGCTGAAGGAGGAAGCCGGAGTGAGCCCTGCAGGCGAGGCAATGCAGCCTTCCCAAGACTACGGCCGCATCTATTTTCACAGCTTTGAAGAGGTAAGGAGCGGAATTCATGGAAGCAGAAAGAGAAAGAGCGGCTGACGGGCTTGTATTTGAGCCGGTCAGAACCGGAGAACAGATCAAAGAAATGACGGATCTGGCGGATGAAATCTGGCACGAGTATTTTGTTACGATTTTGTCCCCGGATCAGATTGACTATATGGTGGAGAAGTTCCAGTCTGCCGGGGCGGTAAAGAAGCAGATTGCGGACCAGGGCTATCAGTATTATATGCTGAAGCTCTCGGGCAGGTTGATCGGGTATACGGGGATTGTGGAGCAGCCGCAGGAGAAGAGGCTGTTCTTAAGCAAGCTGTATCTTGAGAAGCCGTTCCGGGGCAGGGGTTATGCGAGCAGAACCTTTGAATTCCTGGAAGAGCTCTGCAGGCAGAAGGGGCTTTCTGCGATCTGGCTGACGGTCAACCGGTTCAATGACCACACGATCCGCGTTTATGAGAAGAAGGGATTCGTTAAGGTACGCACTCAGGCCGCGGATATCGGGAATGGTTATCTGATGGATGATTATATCATGGAAAAACATTTTTCTTGACTTTTTTGTACCACATGATATAATAAGACTGCCAAAGCCCATGAGTGCCGGGAAGATTGCCCCGCAGCGTTTGCAAGGGTGGAACCGCGGATAGGACATCCGCCCCTTTCGGCCTGTTACAGCCGGAAGGGGCGGATTTTTTGATACAGGAGAGTTGTTCGGACTTCTTCATGTATGATCACAAAGATGTGCATCGTTCGTGTTGAGCTGCACTTTGAAATGGAGGAATCAGAATGAAGGTAACGTTAAAGGATGGTACGGTAAGAGAGTACCCGGGGGCGATGACCGTGATTGACATCGCGAATGACCTGAGTGAGGGACTTGCGAGAGCTGCCTGCGCGGCGCAGCTTGACGGGAAGACGGTTGATCTGCGTACCGTGGCAGAGGAGGGAGAGCATGAGCTGAATATCCTGACCTTCCAGGATGAGGAAGGGAAGGCAGCCTACCGCCACACAGCCTCCCATGTGCTGGCGCAGGCGGTGAAGAGGCTGTATCCGGATGCGAAGCTTGCGATCGGGCCCTCGATTGACACGGGGTTCTATTATGATTTCGACTGCCCGCCCTTTGACAGAGAGGCGCTGGATGCCCTGGAGAAGGAGATGAAGAGGATCATCAAGGAAGGGGAGAAGCTGACACGCTTCACGCTTCCGAGAGAAGAGGCAATCCGCTTCATGGAGGAGAAGAATGAGCCATATAAGGTCGAATTGATTCGGGATCTTCCGGAGGATGCCGAGATTTCGTTCTACAGCCAGGGAGAGTTCACGGATCTGTGCGCAGGACCTCACCTGATGAGCACGAAGGGCCTTAAGGCGATTAAATTGATTTCTTCCTCCGGCGCGTACTGGAGAGGGAACGAGAAGAATAAGATGCTGACCAGAGTCTACGGAACCGCATTTACGAAGAATGCGGATTTGGACGCATATCTGGTGCATCTTGAGGATATTAAAAAGAGAGATCACAACAGGCTGGGACGGGAAATGGAGCTGTTCGCGACTGTGGATGTGATCGGACAGGGACTTCCCCTGCTGATGCCGAAGGGCGCGAAGATCATCCAGACGCTTCAGCGCTGGATTGAGGATGAGGAAGAGAAGCGCGGCTACATGAGGACCAAGACCCCTCTGATGGCGAAGAAGGATCTCTATGTGATTTCGGATCACTGGAATCACTACAAAGAAGGAATGTTCGTTCTCGGGGATGAGAACGATGAGAATTCGGAGGTGTTCGCGCTTCGTCCGATGACATGCCCCTTCCAGTATTATGTCTATAAGCAGAGTCAGAAGAGTTACCGCGATCTGCCCTGCCGCTACGGCGAGACCTCAACGCTGTTTCGCAACGAGGATTCCGGTGAGATGCACGGATTAACCAGAGTGAGACAGTTCACCATATCCGAGGGGCACCTGATTGTGACACCGGAGCAGATAGAGGATGAGTTCGCGGGCTGTGTGGATCTGGCGAAATACTGCCTCAGCACATTGGGACTGGAGAAGGATGTGACCTACCGCCTCTCCAAATGGGATCCGAATAACAAGGATAAGTATCTGGGCGACGCGGCCCAGTGGGATAAGACGCAGGAGAGGATGCGCGAGATCCTCAGACACCTTGGGATCGAGTTCACGGAGGAGGAGGGCGAAGCGGCCTTCTACGGACCCAAGCTCGATATTCAGGCGAAGAATGTGTATGGAAAAGAGGATACAATGATTACAATTCAGTTGGACTTTGCCCTTGCGGAGCGGTTTGATATGTTCTATATTGACGCGAACGGGGAGAAGAAGCGCCCGTTTATTATTCACAGAACCTCGATCGGGTGCTATGAGAGAACGCTTGCGTGGCTGATCGAGAAGTACGCCGGACAGTTCCCGACGTGGCTGTGTCCGGAGCAGGTAAGGGTGCTTCCGATTTCGGAGAAGTATAATGACTACGCAGAGCAGGTGAAGGAGAAGCTGGCGGCAAACGGAATCAGCGCGGCATCCGATCCTCGTTCCGAGAAGATTGGATATAAGATCCGCGAAGCGAGGATGAACCGGATCCCGTATATGCTGATTGTGGGCCAGAAGGAAGAAGAGGAAGGCAAGGTATCTGTCCGCAGCCGTTACCTTGGAGAAGAAGGAATGAAGGATCTGGATGCGTTTATCGATGCGGTATGCAGAGAAATCCGCACCAAGGAGATCCGCGCCGTTGAGGCGAAGGAAGTATCATGATCTGCAGGCATTGCAATGCAAAAGTAAAGCGGGGTATGAAGCGGTGCCCTTACTGCGGAGAGAGGCTGGTGGACTACAGGATCCGGATGGCGGCATTGACAGGTGTCATTCTGGCCTTAGTTCTTATTGTGTGGGCCGTAACCCATCTGTACGCGGAAGGCGGGGGACAGACGGGGACGGCCCCGGAGCCGGTTCATACAACAGAGGGGACGGAGGAATCCGCGCAGACACAGACAGAAGAGGAACAGACAGAGGAGACGGAAGCTCAGAAGCCGGCGCAGGAATCAACCGTGACACAGGAGCCGACACAGGAAAGTACCGAAGCGTCGGCCGAAGAAACAACAGAGAGTACGACACAGGAAGCAGAACAGGAGAGCACCGAAGCATCTTCCCAGGAGGAAGAGGGGGAGTCTTTGGAGGAGAGCCCGCAGGAGGTGTCGGATCGCTGGGCCGGCATGACGCCCGGGGAGGTTTCCATCGCGCTTGAACAGGAAGAGTTTTCCGTCCGCATGCAGTACGCACTGCAGAAGGGATGGCTGATTGAAGAACCGATCGAGATGGACGTGGAGCCGGGAACCAGAAGCCGGACGCTTAAGCCGGATGTACTCTATACGGAGGAGATTCTTCAGGGACTTGAGAACGGAAGCTTTCAGATGCAGGCCTTCTCCGCACCCGGATATCCGGACGGCGAGGCGGAGTATCAGGTATACAGGCGGGACGGACTGTCCGAACCTGTGGCAATCCGGTATACCGTCAAGCAGGAGGAGGAAGAGGACGGAATCGGCATCTATACCTTTATCTTTCACGGGGGAGATCTGCGCTATGTCGAGAATTATGACGTGGGCTATGCTTCGTGGTTCATGAATGATGTTATGACGGCCAGAATGAGTCTTCAGGAGGCGGAGGCGCTGGGCGGCTGTGAGATTCAGAACAGAAGCGATTATTTTGAGCTTGACAGCGTGTCCAGACAGGAATACAGAGACAGGGAGCAGGAGCTGTTGAACATGGCCTACGGTGTCTACGAGCGGGCGGTGACGGAGCGGAATTATGTCAATATCCAGCTTCAGCTGGTGCTGCAGGATACGGAAGGGAGCCCGATGGATTATGATATCGAGGAAGCCGGAGTTACCTTCGTTATTACGTCGGATGCGCTGGATCCGTCGTGGGACGGCCTGAGCATAGAGCAGGAGGATTTCTATTATGTGGACAACGCGGGGTGGTGTACGGACTTCTATCTGCCGGCGGCAAGCCTGCCTTATACCATTACCATCCGCTCCAGTCTGTCAGAGGAACAGCAGATATCGCTTGAGGCGGACTATGATTTCCTGTCGGCTCGGATCTATCAATATGTCAATATAGGACAGGTGATCATCGAAACAGATGTTTTGCCATCCTCCGAATCGTCTGGTGAAATGGAATAAAATTGCATATAGATCTTGATTTTCTGTGAAATAATTTGTATACTGGTATAAATTTTTGAATTAACGCGATAAAGCGATCATGTGTATGTCTGGCTTATCTATCCGGCGGACGCGGCAGGCAGCGGCGGCGCCGGATAGATTTGTATGGCAGGCAGCGCGGAAACGGGGGACGGGATGAGAATCTGTGATATACAGGCGGGAGAGGTCAGGATTCCTCTCAGAAAGCCATTCAAGACGGCGCTGCGGACGGTGGAGAATGTGGAGGACATTCTGATCCGGGTTGTGACAGATGACGGGTCGGAGGGATTCGGCGAGGCGCCGCCGACGGCGGTCATTACCGGAGATACGAAGGGCTCAATTCTTACGGCTGTCCGGGATTTTATCCGGCCTGCTTTGATTGGAATGGAGATTGAGAATCCGGAGGCGATCTTCCGGAAACTGGACGCCTGCGTGGTCCGGAATACCTCCGCGAAGGCCGCGGTGGATATGGCAATCTATGATTTGTTCGCGAAACGGTGCGGGATGCCGTTATACCAGGTGTTGGGCGGCGCCAGGAAGGAGCTTGAGACGGATCTGACCATCAGCGTGAATGAGATTGATCAGATGGTGGAGGACAGTCTTGAAGCTGTGAAAAGAGGGTATCGGATTCTGAAGGTGAAGGTCGGGAAGGAAGGGCTTCGAGATGTCGCCCGAATTGCAGAGATTAGAAAGGCAGTCGGTCCGGATATCAGACTTCGGGTTGATGCGAACCAGGGATGGGACGCGAGACAGTCGGTTCGGATCATTCACGCGCTGGAGGATCGGGGACTTGATATCGAGCTGGTAGAACAGCCGGTTCCCGCGAGGGACTTTGAAGGCATGAAGTTCGTGACTGCACGGGTCGATACACCGATTCTGGCCGATGAGAGCGTGTTCTCGGCGCAGGATGCCGTTCGTCTGATTCAGGAGAGAGCGGCGGATCTGATTAATATCAAGCTGATGAAGACGGGCGGAATCTATCACGCGCTTGCGATTTGTTCCGTGGCCGAGATCTACGGAGTGGAATGCATGATTGGGTGTATGCTGGAGAGCAGGCTGGCCGTGAGCGCCGCGGCGCACCTGGCAGCGGCGAAGGCGGTGATTACCAGGGTAGATCTGGACGGTCCGTCCCTGTGCCTGACAGATCCGCATGAGGGCGGACCGGAATACCGGGAGAACATCATCCGCATGACGGACGCGCCTGGAATCGGTATCACAAAAGTTCCCTGTTCCTTTCATTCAGAGGGGAACCAGGCCGGTCTTTTCTTATGATGCCGTATCATAAGTTTAGATAATAAGAAAAGAGGAGGATGAAGTTATGAAGAGAAAATTGCTGGTGCTTATGCTGTGCCTGGCGATGGCGGTTTCCATGCTTGCCGGATGCGGAAGCGGGGACTCGGCTTCTGGAGACGAGGTGACATACCGGACCCTGTATTCCGGTGAGATTCAGACCCTGAATTACCTCACAACCGCCAATACCAATGACTTCACGGTCAGCGCGAATGTGATTGATACGCTTGTGGAGTATAACAGCTACGGCGAGATTCAGCCCTCTCTGGCAGAGACCTGGGAGACGAGCGAGGACGGAACCGTATGGACCTTCCATTTGAGGGAGGGTGTGAAATGGTATGACAATACCGGCGCGGAGGTCGCGGATCTGACGGCGAATGATTTCGTCAGCGCGATGCAATATGTGCTTACTTCGGAATATGAGAGCGCGACCGCGCAGAATCTCTTCGGCGTCATTCAGAATGCGCAGGAGTATTACAACGGAACCATGGCCGCCGATGATCCGGAGACGGAAGAGGTGGAGGGCGTGCCCATTGATTTCTCCGAGGTCGGCGTGAAGGCCCTGGATGAATATACGCTGGAATACACGCTTGAGGCTCCTGTGCCGTATTTCCTGTCGGCTCTGACCTATATCTGCTATATGCCTGCCTACGGTCCGCTGCTTGAGGAGATGGGTGCTTCGTTCGGAGCGGCGACGGACGCTTCGACGATCTACTACTGCGGCGCTTATATTCTGGAGGAGTTCAGTCCCCAGGAGAGAAGAGTCTATGTGAAGAATGAGAACAACTGGGATGCGGATAACGTGTTCATTACCAGAATCGAGCAGACCTATAACGCGGAGGCATCGACGATTGCTCCGACGATGGTGGAGCGCGGCGAGGTGGATTATGCATCCTTAAGCGCAGATATTGTAGACGGATGGCTGAATGATGAGGAGAGATCCCAGATGGTCAGCTTATCCCGTTCGACGGTGGATTACTCCTATTTCTTCTGTTTTAACTTCGATCCGAACTTTGACGAGGAGTATGAGCCGGAGAACTGGAGGCTCGCGGTGAATAACGAGAACTTCCGTCAGGCGATGATGGCTTCGATTGACAGGCTAAGGCTTCTTGATATTACCTCGCCTGAGAATGCGGAATTGCTGGTTCAGAATACGATTACGCCCGGAACCTTCACGGTTCTTGAAGGAACGGATTATACGGAGTTCGGTGATCTGGCCGAGATCAGTGCAAGGGACAGCTTTGATGAGGAAAGGGCTCTGGAATACAGGGATCTGGCCAGGGAAGAGCTGACCGAAGCAGGCGCTGCGTTCCCGATTAAGGTTTACATGGTTGCCAATCCGAATGAGACGGACCGTGACAGTCAGTATGTTGTGCTGGAGCAGCAGGTAGAGGCGCTGCTGGGTTCGGACTTTGTGGATATTATTGTGGAGGCAGGACCTTCCCAGAATTTCCTCTCTGAGGTAAGGCGTACCGGCAATTACGCGTTCATGGTATGTAACTGGGGCGCGGACTATGCGGATCCGGAGACCTGGACCGATCCGTTTGACCGGGAGAATAATTATAACTTCATGGATCTGGCGATAGAACAGGGCGGCGCGAGCGCTGATGTGATCAGTGAGTATTACAGTCTTGTGGATGCCGCGAAGGCAGAGAAGGTTGATCTGAATGCCCGTTATGAGGCATTCGCGGCGGCAGAAGCATTCTTGATTGAGCATGCCCTTGTCATTCCGTTCAGCATTTCCGGCAGTGACTATCAGATCACGAAGTTGAATGTATTTGAAGGACAGTATGCGCCGTTCGGAGTATCGACACTGCGCTATAAGGGTCAGCATCTTGAGGATGATCCGATTACGATGGAAGAGTTTGAGGCGAATTACGAGCAGTGGCTGGAGGAAGCGGCGAATGCTCAGTAATTGAGAAATCTTGGCAAGGGGGCGGAACACTGCGGGCCGCCCCCGTTTTCTTTGGAGGAGGGCTATGATAAAATATCTGGTGAAGAGAATCTTTCGTTCGATCTTTACGTTGATTATTATTATCTCTGTTGTGTTTTCCCTGCTGCGTTTCATGCCGATTGAAGGGTATTTCCAGAACTTTGACAAACTGACCGATGCGCAGATTCAGGCCGGCCTGTCGAACATGGGATTGGATCAGCCGCTTCCGGTTCAGCTGGTTCGATTCTTCGGGGATCTGCTTCAGGGAGATTTGGGGGTGTC
>CALWGS010000207.1 GCA_944380155.1 uncultured Lachnospiraceae bacterium | reverse complement strand
AAACGGACGAGATTAATGAGCATGATATTTTTATGGGTGATCTTCCGTTAATGACCGAGACCGGCACGTTTGTAATTAACGGAGCCGAACGTGTTATTGTAAGCCAGCTGGTACGTTCCCCCGGTATCTATTATGCGATCGGTCACGACAAGATTGGTAAGAGGCTGTTCTCCTGTACGGTGATCCCGAACCGCGGAGCATGGCTGGAATATGAGACAGATTCGAATGATGTATTTTATGTAAGAGTAGACAGGAACCGCAAGGTTCCGATTACGGTCTTAATCCGGGCACTCGGATATGGTACGAATGCTCAGATTGAGGAGCTCTTCGGCGAGGAGCCGAAGATTACCGCAAGCTTCGCGAAGGATCCTTCTGATAATTATCAGGACGGCCTTTTGGAGCTGTATAAGAAGCTTCGCCCGGGCGAGCCGCTTTCCGTGGAGAGCGCGGAGTCCCTGGTGAACAGTATGTTCTTCGACCCGAGACGTTATGATCTCGCGAAGGTGGGGCGCTATAAGTTTAATAAGAAGCTGGCGCTGCGCAACCGCGTGGCAGGACGAACCCTGGCGGAGGACGTAATAGATGAGACGACCGGCCAGATTATCGCCGAGGCCGGTACAGTGATTACGGAGGAGCTGGCGAACGAGATTCAGAACGCCGCGATTCCGTCCATCCTGGTTCAGACGGAGGAACGCAATGTTAAGGTTCTTTCGAATATGATGGTAGATCTGAACGCGTTCGTCGATGTAGATAAGAAAGAGGTCGGCGTGACCGAAGAGGTGTACTATCCGGTGCTCAAGGAGATCCTGGATCAGAACCTGGATACGGAAGATCTGAAGGCCATGATCCACAGACGCCTGCATGATCTGATTCCGAAGCATATTACGAAGGAGGATATTATCGCCTCGATTAACTACAATATGCATCTGGAATACGGCATCGGCAACGCGGATGACATCGATCATCTCGGCAACCGCCGGATCCGCGCAGTCGGAGAGCTGCTGCAGAACCAGTACCGCATCGGACTTTCCAGAATGGAACGTGTGGTGAGGGAGCGTATGACGACCCAGGATCAGGAAGGCGTAAGCCCGCAGTCCTTAATCAATATCAAGCCGGTTACGGCGGCGGTGAAGGAATTCTTCGGAAGCTCCCAGCTGTCGCAGTTCATGGACCAGAATAATCCGCTCGGCGAGCTGACGCACAAGAGACGTCTCTCCGCGCTGGGACCCGGGGGTCTCTCCCGTGACCGTGCAGGTTTCGAGGTGCGAGACGTGCACTACTCCCACTACGGAAGAATGTGCCCGATTGAGACTCCTGAAGGTCCGAACATTGGACTGATTAACTCTTTGGCATCCTATGCGAGGATTAATCAGTACGGGTTCGTGGAGGCGCCTTACCGCGTCGTGGACAAGAGTGATCCGAGGAATCCGAGGGTTACGGAGGAGTTCAAGTATCTGACTGCGGATGAGGAAGATAAGTACGTCGTGGCGCAGGCGAACGAGCCTCTGGATGAAGAAGGACATTTCATTAATAATAATGTATCCGGCCGTTACCGTGAGGAGACCTCACAGTTCCAGAAGAGCCGGGTTGACCTGATGGACGTCTCGCCGAAGATGGTATTCTCCGTGGCGACCGCCATGATTCCGTTCCTTGAGAACGATGATGCGAACCGCGCTCTGATGGGTTCCAACATGCAGCGTCAGGCGGTTCCGCTTCTGGTGACCGAGGCGCCGGTTGTCGGTACGGGAATGGAGCGCAAGGCTGCGGTGGACTCCGGTGTCTGCGTGCTGTCCAAGAAGGACGGTGTGGTAGAGCGTTCCACTTCCAAGGAGATTGTGATCCGGAATGATGACAATACCCGCAGCACCTACCGCCTGCAGAAGTTCGTACGGAGCAACCAGGGTACCTGCATTAACCAGAGAACGATTGTGAAGAAGGGTGAGCGTGTTAAGGCGGGAGACGTAATTGCGGACGGCCCTTCTACCTCGGGCGGAGAGCTCGCGCTCGGCAAGAACCCGCTGATCGGCTTCATGACCTGGGAAGGCTATAATTACGAGGATGCCGTGCTTCTGAGCGAGAGGCTGGTACAGCAGGATGTGTATACATCGGTTCATATAGAAGAGTACGAGACCGAGGCGCGTGATACGAAGCTTGGTCCCGAGGAGATTACACGAGATGTTCCGGGTGTCGGCGACGATGCGCTGAAGGATCTGGATGAGAGAGGAATCATCCGGATCGGCGCGGAGGTTCGTGCCGGAGACATTCTGGTCGGCAAGGTGACACCGAAGGGCGAGACGGAGCTGACCGCAGAGGAGAGACTTCTGCGCGCGATCTTCGGTGAGAAGGCGAGAGAAGTCAGAGATACCTCGCTGCGCGTTCCGCACGGAGAGTACGGAATTATTGTGGATGCCAAGGTCTTCACGAGAGAGAACGGCGACGAGCTCTCTCCCGGTGTGAATGAGACAGTGCGTGTCTACATTGCGCAGAAGAGAAAGATTCAGGTGGGCGATAAGATGGCCGGACGCCACGGCAACAAGGGTGTTGTATCCCGCGTGCTGCCCGTGGAGGATATGCCGTTCCTTCCGAACGGACGTCCCCTTGATATCGTGCTGAACCCCCTGGGCGTACCTTCCCGTATGAATATCGGGCAGGTGCTTGAGATTCACTTAAGCCTTGCGGCGAAGGTGCTCGGTTTTAATGTTGCGACGCCGGTGTTCGACGGAGCGAACGAGAATGATATTATGGACACTCTGGAGCTTGCGAATGATTACGCGAACACCGAGTGGGAGGAGTTCTACGAGAAGTACAGGGATGTCCTGGATCCTGAGGTGATGGATTACCTGGAGAATCATAAGGAGTACAGGGAGGAATGGAAGGGAGTGCCGATTGACCGCACCGGCAAGGTTCAGCTGCGTGACGGAAGAACCGGGGAGCCGTTCGACGGCAGGGTTACGGTTGGCTTCATGCACTATCTGAAGCTGCATCACCTGGTTGATGATAAGATTCATGCGCGCTCTACGGGTCCTTACTCCCTGGTTACGCAGCAGCCTCTCGGCGGCAAGGCTCAGTTCGGCGGGCAGCGCTTCGGCGAGATGGAGGTCTGGGCGCTTGAGGCGTACGGAGCGGCGTATATCCTGCAGGAGATCCTGACCGTGAAGTCCGATGATACCACCGGACGTGTCAAGACCTATGAGGCAATCATCAAGGGCGATAACATATCGGAGCCCGGTATTCCGGAGTCCTTCAAGGTACTGCTCAAGGAGCTGCAGTCACTGGCTCTTGATGTTACGGTTCTGGATGAGAACGGCGAAGAGGTCAAGATGACGGAGAATATTGATTACAGCGACGGCGATCTGACTCCTCTGATTGAGGGTGACGGGAATTTCCATTATGAAGAGGATTATGAAGACGCCGGATACAGCAAGGTACATCCTGATGATGCGGAGAAGGAAGAGGAAGAGCCGGTATTCAACGTATTTGAAGATGATGACATGGAATTCGGAGAGATGAATGACGATTACGAAGAATAGTCATGAATAAAACGGAAGGAGTACCCGAAAGATGCCTGAAGTAATGAGCAATGATAGCGTAAAGGAAATTACGTATGACGCGATAAAGATTGGCCTTGCTTCTCCCGATAAGATCAGGGAATGGTCGCGGGGAGAGGTGAAGAAGCCGGAGACCATTAATTACAGGACGTTGAAGCCGGAGAAGGACGGTCTGTTCTGTGAGAAGAGCTTCGGACCCAACAAGGACTGGGAGTGTCACTGCGGCAAGTACAAGAAGATCCGCTATAAGGGCGTAGTCTGCGACCGCTGCGGTGTGGAGGTGACCAGGGCAATTGTCCGCCGTGAGAGGATGGGACATATTGAGCTGGCAGCTCCGGTCTCCCATATCTGGTATTTTAAGGGAATTCCGAGCCGGATGGGTCTGATCCTTGACCTTTCGCCCAGGACCCTTGAGAAGGTTCTGTATTTTGCTTCTTATATTGTGCTGGATAAGGGTGATACCAGCCTGCAGGAGAAGCAGGTTCTGAATGAGAAGGAATTCCGTGAGGCTTACGACAAGTACGGCCCCCGCTTCCGTGCCGGAATGGGCGCGGAGGCGATCATGGAGCTGCTTGAGCGGATTGACCTTGAGAAGGAGTCCGAAGAGCTGAAGAAGGATTTAAGAGAAGCCTCGGGGCAGAAGAGAGCCAGGATTATCAAGAGGCTTGAGGTTGTGGAGGCCTTTAGGGAGTCGGGCAATCGTCCGGAGTGGATGATTCTGACCGTGATTCCGGTCATTCCTCCGGATCTGCGTCCCATGGTGCAGCTGGACGGCGGCCGTTTCGCGACCTCTGACATGAATGATCTGTACCGCAGGATTATTAACAGGAATAACCGTCTGAAGAGACTTCTTGAGCTGGGCGCTCCGGACATTATTGTGCGCAATGAGAAGAGAATGCTTCAGGAGGCGGTGGATGCCCTGATTGACAACGGCAGAAGGGGACGTCCGGTGACGGGACCCGGCAACAGGCCGTTGAAGTCCCTGTCCGACATGCTGAAGGGCAAGCAGGGACGGTTCCGTCAGAACCTGCTTGGTAAGCGCGTTGACTATTCGGGCCGTTCCGTTATCGTCGTAGGGCCGGAGCTTAAGATCTATCAGTGCGGACTTCCCAAGGAGATGGCGATCGAGCTGTTCAAGCCCTTCGTTATGAAGGAGCTGGTGGCCAGGGGAACCGCCCACAACATCAAGTCGGCCAAGAAGATGGTTGAGAGGCTGCAGTCCGAGGTATGGGATGTGCTGGAGGAGGTAATCCGCGAGCATCCGGTTATGCTGAACCGCGCCCCTACGCTTCACCGTCTGGGAATCCAGGCATTTGAACCGATTCTCGTTGAGGGTAAGGCAATTAAACTGCATCCGCTGGTATGTACCGCGTTCAACGCGGACTTCGACGGCGACCAGATGGCCGTGCATCTTCCCCTCTCGGTAGAGGCGCAGGCAGAGTGCCGCTTCCTGCTGCTCTCCCCGAACAACCTCCTGAAGCCTTCCGATGGCGGTCCTGTGGCGGTTCCGTCCCAGGATCTGGTTCTCGATATCTATTATCTGACACTTGAGAAGCCGGGTGATAAGGGAGAAGGGCATGCCTTCAAGAGCGTGAACGAAGCGATTCTGGCTTATGAGAATGGTGTGATTACGCTTCATGCCAGAATTAAGGTCAGAAGAACCGGAGTGAATCCCGAGGGCGTCAGAGTGACGAAGACCATTGAATCCACGCTCGGACGGTTTATCTTCAATGAGATTATCAGCCAGGATCTGGGATTTGTGGACAGAAGCAATCCGGATAACTTCCTGGTTCCGGAGGTGGACTTCCTGGTCGGCAAGAAGCAGCTGAAGAAGATCCTGGAGAAGTGCATTAACACCCATGGCGCGACGATGACGGCGGAGACGCTGGATGCAATTAAGTCCCTGGGTTACAAGTATTCAACCCGCGCCGCCATGACAGTATCCATTTCGGATATGACAGTTCCGCCGCAGAAGAAGCAGATTCTTGCGGATGCGGAAGCTACGGTTGAGACCATCGCCAGGAATTACCGCCGCGGCTTAATGACGGAGGAAGAGCGTTATAAGGCAGTCATTGAGACCTGGAAGGAAGCAGATGATGAGATTACGGAAGCGCTTCTGACCGGGCTTGACAAATACAATAGCATTTTCATGATGGCCGATTCCGGCGCGCGTGGTTCTGACAAGCAGATCAAGCAGCTTGCGGGTATGCGCGGACTCATGGCCGATACCTCGGGACGTACCATCGAGCTCCCGATTAAGTCGAACTTCCGTGAGGGACTTGACGTACTCGAGTACTTCATTTCCGCGCACGGTGCAAGGAAGGGTCTGTCCGATACGGCTCTGCGTACCGCGGACTCCGGTTATCTGACCCGCCGTCTTGTCGATGTGTCGCAGGATTTGATTATCCGGGAGACGGATTGCTGCGAAGGAGCGGAGGAGATCCCGGGAATGTGGATCAAGGCGTTCTCGGACGGCAAGGAAATGATCGAGAGCCTGGAGGAGAGAATTACGGGCAGATATTCCTGCGAGACGTTGTATGACGATGACGGAGAGGTAATCGTCAAGGCGAATCATATGATTACTCCGAAGCGCGCGGCCAGAATCGTCAGAACCAAGAGGATTGAGGAAGAGGGTCTGAACGCGAAGGTTAAGATCCGTACAATCCTGACCTGTAAGTCCCATATCGGCGTGTGCGCGAAGTGCTACGGTGCGAACATGGCGACCGGTGAGGCGGTTCAGGTGGGCGAGGCGGTCGGAATCATTGCCGCGCAGTCCATCGGCGAGCCGGGTACCCAGCTTACGATGCGTACCTTCCACACGGGCGGCGTTGCCGGCGACGACATCACACAGGGTCTTCCCCGTGTTGAGGCGCTCTTCGAGGCAAGGAAGCCGAAGGGTCTTGCCATTATCTCGGAATTCGCCGGAACGGTCTCGATCCGCGATACGAAGAAGAAGCGCGAGGTTGTGGTGACGAATGCGGAGACGGGTGAGTCCAAGGCTTACCTGATTCCGTATGGTTCGAGAATCAAGGTTACGGAGGGGCAGGTGCTTGAGGCCGGTGACGAGCTGACCGAAGGAAGCGTGAACCCGCATGACATCCTGAAGATTAAGGGCCTGCGTTCGGTTCAGGATTATATGATTCAGGAGGTTCAGAGAGTATACCGTCTGCAGGGCGTTGAGATCAACGATAAGCATATCGAGGTGATCGTCCGGCAGATGCTGAAGAAGATTCGCATTGAGAAGAACGGAGATACGGAGCTTCTTCCGGGAACTCTGGTGGATATTCTGGAGTATGAGGATATTAATCAGTCTATGATTGCGCAGGGCAAGGAGCCTGCGGAGGGCAAGGTTGTTATGCTTGGTATTACCAAAGCATCTCTGGCAACGAATTCCTTCCTGTCGGCGGCTTCCTTCCAGGAGACAACCAAGGTTCTGACCGAGGCGGCGATCAAGGGTAAGGTGGATCCGTTAATCGGTCTGAAGGAGAACGTCATTATCGGTAAGCTGATTCCTGCCGGTACCGGTATGAAGAGGTATCGTGCGGTTAAGCTGAATACGGATGAACAGGAAGAGCTGAGAGTTTCCGAGGATTATGATAATATCTCGGGAGAAGGAGTATATGAAGGCGATTCTTCTTATGACGGACCGGACTTCGATGATTCGGAGAATCCCCATGACAGCTATGCCGCAGAAGACGACGGCGAACTCTTTGTGAGTGAGGAAGAGCCGGAGTATGAGGGCGGAGAGGACGAAGAGAAGGAATAAAGAATTCAGTGACCGGCCGCTGTCCGGATGGGACGGCGGCTGGTAAGAAATAAAAAAACAGCACTGCAGAGCATCTAAGACGGATGATTTGCGGTGCTGTTTTTTTCATAGAATTCAATTCCCCGCTGCCGCGGAATCGTCTGGATTCCGAAGACAACGGGGAAGTTTCACGTTCGCTTATTAAATTCTATTATGGCGGTGTTACCATCTCATGATCACATTCCGGCCGGTCCAGCCATCACGCCACATTCTTATGCAGAATCTTGGCCAGCTCGCCTCCCAGCATGGGAAGGAATGCGAACAGGAGCGCAATCGCCAGCTCGTCCAGCGTCAGAGGCACCGTGCTGAATACCGGATTCAGGAACGGTACATAGATGCTGGCAAACATAAAGATGACGGATACGAGAACGCACTTGTTCAGATAGCCGTTCTCAAAGATCTTCATGCGGAAAATGGAAGTGGACTCGGAGCGGGCGGAGTACGCACGCAGGAGCTCTCCCAGTACGAGGGTGAAGAAGCAGGCGCTTCTTGCGACATCCAGGGAATCATGCACGAAGTATCCGTATACGAAGGAACCAAGGGTACCGGCCGCAAGAGCCAGACTCTGTACGATAACCGCAATCGCCATCTTCTTGTTAACGATCGGCTCAGACGGGTCGCGGGGCGGCTTGTTCATGGTGCCGGGTTCTTCCTTCTCCATTCCGAGTGCGAAGGCCGGGAAGGCGTCCGTAATCAGGTTGATGGAGAGAAGCTGAATCGCTACCAGCGGAACCGGCAGCTGGGTGAGCATGGCAAGGAAGATGACCAGGATCTCGCCGATGTTGCACGAGAGCAGGAAGCCGACTACCTTGCGGATATTGCTGTATATGGTACGGCCTTCGGATACGGCCTTCACGATGCTGGCGAAGTTATCATCTGTCAGAATCATGTCGGCAGCTTCCTTGGATACATCCGTTCCGGTAATACCCATTGCCACACCAATATCAGCATGCTTGAGGGACGGAGCGTCGTTCACGCCGTCGCCGGTCATGGCAGCGATATTGCCGTTGGCCTTCACGGCATCGACAAGACGTACCTTATGCTCGGGAGATACACGGGCGAAGATATTGGTTGTCTTAACACATTCCTTCAGTTCTTCATCCGTCATCTCGGAAATCTCGCGGCCTTCTACCGTTCTGTCCGTTTCAATGCCAAGCTGCTTTCCGATCGCGCTTGCCGTGATCTTATGGTCGCCTGTGATCATCTTAACCTGGATGCTTGCGTTCTTACATACATCAATCGCGGCTTTCGCTTCTTCACGAGGCGGGTCGATCATACCGAGCAGGCCGACGAAGATCAGCTGATTCTCGGATTCGGGCGAAGGATCGGGAGTCTTTACGGGACGGTAGGCAACGCCGATCACGCGGAGTGCGGATTCTGCCATTTCCTTATTCTTCGCAAGGATGGTGTCCTTAAGGGCATCACTCAGGGGCTTGCGTGTTCCGTTAATCTCAACTTCCACACAGCGGCGCAGAAGCTCGTCCGGAGCGCCCTTGGTATACATGATGATCTGTCCGTCAATCTGATGGAAGGTGGACATCAGCTTCCTGTCCGAATCGAAAGGGATCTCCTGCAGTCTGGGATACTTCTTCTCCCAGTCGCTCTTGATCATCCCGCACTTGTGTGCCAGAACAACCATCGCGCCCTCTGTGGGGTCTCCGATGATGGTCTCTTCCTTCGGCTGATAGGATGCATCGTTACACAAAAGCGCTCCCTCAATCAGCTTCTTCGGAATGTCGGATACGGTCTTCCCGTTCTCATCTGTAATCGAACCAACGGGACTGTAGCCGCTTCCGGTAACGGAATAGGTGCGGGAGATATCATACAGCTTCTGGATGGTCATCTTGTTCTGAGTCAGCGTACCGGTCTTATCCGAACAGATGACGGTGGTACTTCCCAGGGTTTCCACGGCACTGAGCCGCTTGATAATGGCGTTACATTTGACCATCTTCTGCATTCCCATGGCGAGGACAACCGTAACGACAACGGTGAGTCCTTCCGGAATGGCGGCAACAGCCAGCGATACGGAAGTCATGAAGATGTCAAACAGTTCCATTCCCTGCATCAGACCTAAGAGGAAGATAACGACACAGATAGACAGACATACGATACCGAGAAGCTTGCCAAGGCTGTCCAGCTTCTTCTGAAGGGGCGTGGACTCATCCGGCGTATTGCTGAGCATACCGGCGATATTACCCATCTGCGTATGCATACCGGTATCGGTAATCAGTCCCTTGCCGCGCCCGTAGGTGATGACGGTTCCCATATAAGCGCAGTTCACGCGATCGCCAAGGCTTGCGTCGGCAGCAAGCACCGCCTGGGCGTCTTTCTCTACGGGAACGGATTCTCCTGTCAGGGCAGCTTCGTCAATCTTAAGGTTGACGGATTCTACCAGACGGAGATCGGCGGGGATATAATCGCCCGCTTCCAGAATGGCGATATCACCCGGAACCACTTCGGAAGAGGGAACCTCAGTGATGGTACCGCCGCGGAGGATCTTGGCGTGAGGGCTGGCCATTTCCTTGAGGGCCTTGAGCGCATTGCTCGCCTTATTCTCCTGATACACACCAAGGATCGTGTTGAGAACGACAATGGCAAGAATAATGATTCCTTCCAGCGATTCTCCAAGGATAATGGAGATGACGGCTGCCACCATCAGGATGATAACCAGGAAATCCTTAAGCTGTTCCAGGATCATCTGCAGGATGGTCTTCTCCTTGCCTCCTTCCAGACGATTCTCGCCGTACTGCGAGAGTCTTCTGGCTGCTTCCTCCTGTGTCAGACCCGAAGCCGCATCGGTATGAAGTTCCTTAGCGGTCTCCTGAGCCGACAGATCGAAGAATGTTTTCATAGTGCATAACCTCGCTTCTTATCGTAGCCGTTCGGTTCATAGCCGTGCGGCCGTTGATAGGGTATTGAATTAATATACATCACTAATTATAACAGATTCGATGCTTCATGTAAATCGGCGGGATATGAAAAAACGATTCTTTTACGTTGCTATATGGAACGGTCTGGCAAATCAGAGGAAACAGGACACTAATTCTGTCAATTTTTGAAACGTTCCGGAAATATGAGGAAGTTATGAAGATATAATAGAGGAGGTCCGCTGCGTCAGAAACAACCGCAGACCGGGCCTGTTTCCGGTACAGCGTCCGGTCAGGCCCGAAGAAGAGAAAGGGGTGGATTTAAAGATTTCCTGCGAGAAAGTCTTTGATTACCGCGAAGAATTCACGGACATAATAGTGGATTGTAACCGGCTGGAAAGCGACTGCGGAGTATCCTTCCACAGAGGAAAATCCCTGCTTCTTCGCGATATGCAGGGCACGGAACATATGAAAATCACTCGTAACGATTGTGACGGGAAGCGTCCCATCCTCAATGATTTCCATGCTGTATGTAAGATTCTCCAGCGTACTGGTGGAGCGGTCTTCAAGAAGAATCCGTTCCTCCTCAATTCCGTGTTCGATCAGTCCTCTCCGGATGGCTTCCGCTTCCGAAAGATTCTCGCCCCGGCCCTGTCCGCCGGAACAGATGGCAATGGCCAGGGGATATTGCTCCAGGTAGTCGGCAGCCGCATCGATCCGTTCCTGAAGCGCTCTTGACGGGGTATCGCCCCGAACCTGCGCGCCAAGGATGATGACGTATTCCGGAGCCGTCTGCGGGCGCCGGAAGGCATAAAATACGAAGATACCCTCCATAATCAGGAATACCGCCGCAAGCCCCCAGAGAATGCCGAGAGCGATCCTGTCATGACTGATGCGCGGCAGCAGCAGGGAAAGCCCGAAGGAGACGGCGGCAAGCAGCGGCCAGAATGCAAGGAAGGACGTCCGTATGCCGGAGAATATGACAAGGAGAATACAATATAAGACAGAGAATAGGGAGAGGATGCGCAGTAATAGAATTGTAATATGCATAAGTATCAGCCTTTCCTGGTATAATTTAACACGATACGGGCGGCTTACAGCCGGATCCGCTACCCACTATTATAGGGAAGGGCTGTGAAAAAACAAGGAATAAAATCTTAACATTACTTAAAAATTGTGGAAGATGCGGCGGGGTATATGCTCTAAGTGACTTCTTAATCATGGTTTCTGCTGCAGAGCGAGAGTAACACCGTATCGAATCAGAAAAAGATGTTAGAGGTTGCCGACACCAGCTGGAAACCCATGACCGGGGGCCGGAACAGTAAAGGGTATGGCGTTCTGGCGACCCCTTTACACATAGAAAAATCGCCGGACAGATCGTGATCGCGGTTTTTCTCCGGCAGCGGTTCGCCCGTCGCCAGCAGCGCCACGACCTGCTCCAGCAATTCGATTTTCAGGCCGCGCCTGATTGCACGTTTGTAGTCTTTCTTAAAGCCGGTTGTGTACTTGACAGTGTACTTTGTTTTCCTCATTCTTTCAGGTCGGCAAACAACTCGTCAAGGTCATGGTAGCCCTTTACAGACGGGTCTTTTGCAATCCTTTCTGCTTCCAGCATAGCAGCAATCGTTTCCTTGTTAGGCTGTTCCAGCTTCACTTCAAAGGGAATGCCGCCCTCACGAAGCGACTGGCGCACGAAGATGTTGAACGCCGTGGATAAATTCATACCGAGTTCCGCAAACAGAGCATCGGCCTGTGCCTTCAAATCCGTGTCCATGCGGATACTGATGTTTGTGGTATTTCCAGCCATATCATCAACCCCTTTCTTCTGGTATTTTTAGTATATGCCATTTGCACGAAGAAAGCAATACTTTGCACGAATATTTAACAGTAAATTCATGGAAGGAGGTCACTGTATGAAGCAGATTATTTTACCCGTCACCGTCCACCTG